>NZ_JBQFXM010000004.1:0-288166 GCF_056540845.1 Ruegeria sp. AL2 | reverse complement strand
CCGGTGCGTCTCAACCGTCTTTCCAGTCCGTCAGGCCAACCTCAGCTGCGCCGGTGAAGGGGTATTTACGGATTAGAATCCCTACCCGCAAGCGGAAAATGACGATATTGATCTTTTTTTTGAGTTTTCTTTGTTTATTACTTAATTTCAATAACTTATACGCAATCACAATTGCCCGCCACCCTTCCGTCCGGGTGCTATTAGGCATGATCTGACCGGCAAGCCCCTAAAAACAAAAGGGGCCGACACAAGATATAGAGACTCCGCAATTTCAAGATACAAGTCAGGGCGACTCGAAACGGGAAAACGAGTCGGATTTGCGGCCAGAATACGGTCAAAAACCTCTCACCTCCGTCAGACGCCTTGTACTGCGGGTCGCTCCCTGCCGGGATGTGGACGCATCAGGCACAATGTCGGCTATTGAACGCCATGTCTTGCGTATCCCCTAAAGATGCGGTCAGGTTCCACCAATTCACTCTTCGATCCGAAAGCAGATCAGCAATGGCGCGCAATGTTCAGTTTCCTTTGGTCAGAACCGTCGGATTTGATGGCGCGCTGGTGACCTTTGCAGACAAGATGACCGACACCGCGAACCGGGCAGCGCTGGCGTTTCGGGCCGAAGTGGATCGTCTGCACTGGGATGAGGTGACCGAGTCGTCAGCCTCCCTGGGCTCGGCCTTTGTTCGGTTCGACACGCAGCGCATCTCTCATCAGAAGATGCTGCAAAAGCTTAGGGAACTGGTTGAGCAAAAGGACTGGTACACTACACCGCTGCCTGCGGGCCGCAGGTTGTGGCGCGTTCCGACGGTTTACGGGACCGACCTTGCGCCCCAGCTTGACGATGCCGCCGCTGCTGCCGGCCTGACACCAGACGAAGCAATACGAAGGCTTGGACAGTCCCGCGTACGGGTTCTGACCATCGGCTTCGCTCCGGGGCAGCCTTACCTTGGACCTCTGGGGCCCGAGTTCAACATTCCCCGGCTGCAAAGCCTGACCCCCATGGTGCCGGAAGGCGCTTTGGTTCTGGCGATCTCGCAATTTGTTCTGTTTTCCGGGCCGACACCAACCGGGTGGCGGCATATCGGACAGACCGCCTTTCGGTGTTTCCGCCCTGAAAGGGCCGAGGCCTTTACCCTTAGACCCGGCGATGAGCTGTTGTTCAAGCCCGTTTCCCGCGACGTTCTGGAACACATCAAGGCCAACAACGAGGACGGCACAGGCGGCGCAACCTGTGAGGAGATTGCACCATGAGCCTGATCGTCCACCGGATTGGCCCGGCCTGCACCATTCAGGATCAGGGGCGCACAGGCTATCTGGATCAGGGGCTGTCCCGGTCGGGGGCGGCGGACATTCTGGCCTTGCACGAAGGGGCGGCGTTGCTGGATCAAAGCCCAAACCTTGCGGCGCTGGAAATGGCCGGGATGGGGGGCGAGTTCGAGGCGACGCATAACATGCGCATCGCCCTGACTGGCGCGCGGATGCAGGCCAGTATTGATGGCGGCCCTGTGGCCTGGAACGCGTCGCACCAACTGATCGCCGGGCAAAGGCTGGTTATCGGGGCGACGCTAGCTGGAAACTATGGCTATCTGCATCTGGGCGGAGGTATCGATGCCGAGGTTTTTCTGGGGTCCCGCTCAACCCATCTGACAGCGCGGATAGGCCGGGCGCTACAGCAGGGTGACAGGCTGACCTGTGGACCGGATGCAGGCAACAGCGGGATGAAACTGGCTGCTGCCGAGCGGTTTTCGGGCGGGGTGCTGCATGTGATTGCCAGCTTTCAGACCCCTTTGTTTGATGGCGCAACACTTGAACGGTTTGCCAAAACCAATTTCCGGCGCGGCGCACGCGCCAACCGGATGGGCATGCAACTGGACAGCGACGGCGACGGCTTTGCTGCCTCAGGCCAGCTGAATATCCTGTCCGAGGTGATCACCCCCGGCGATATCCAGATGACCGGCACTGGCGACCCTTTCATCCTGTTGCCGGAATGTCAGACCACAGGCGGGTACCCTCGTATCGCGACCGTTCTGCCATGCGATATGCCCCGCGCGGCACAGACACCCGCAGGCAGCGACATCCGGTTCGAATTTGTCGGCATGGAACCGGCAGAAGAAATGCACAAAGTGTTCCTGTCAGACCTTGCGCGTCTGCCCTCAAAAGTCGAGGCGCTGGTGCGTGATCCCCATGACATACCGGACCTGTTGTCCTACCAATTGATCGGCGGAGTGATCTCTGCCACAGACTAAGGAGATGTGCCAATGCCAAGCGTCGATCTGAATGCCGATATGGGGGAAAGCTTTGGCCCCTGGAAAATGGGCGATGACGAAAGCCTGCTGAAAATCATCACCTCGGCCAACATCGCCTGTGGGTTTCATGCCGGTGATCCGGATGTGATGGCATCAACGATGAAACTGGCGGCCGAAAACGACGTCGGCATCGGCGCGCATCCCGGCTTTCCCGATCTGCAGGGATTTGGTCGGCGGAACATGAAGCTGCCCCATGACAACCTCCGCAATCTGGTCCGGTATCAGTTGGGGGCCGCAATCGGCATGGCCAACGCGGTTGGCACCAAAGTACGGCACCTGAAACTGCACGGGGCGCTGGCCAATATGTGTTCAGCCGATATCGATATGGCGCGCGCCTGTTATCAGGGCGCATTGGATGTTGATCCCGATATCATCGTCATGGTGCTGGCCGCGACAAAACAGGAAGAGGCCGTGCGTGAGCTCGGGTGCAGCTGGGTGGGCGAGATTTTTGCCGACCGTGCATATAATGACGACGGAACACTGGTTGACCGCAGCCTGCCCGGCGCCGTCATCCACGATGCCGAGGTCGCAGGCCCGCGCATCCTGAACATGGTCCGCGAAGGTGCGATCATCACCGAAAGCGGCAAGCGGCTGGAAACATCCATCGACACGATCTGCCTTCATGGAGACGGCCCGACCGCGGTTCAAATCGCTCGCTCGGTTCGCGACAACCTGATCGGGGGCGGTGTCGAGGTCACGAAATTCACCCGCTGAACATCATGCGTTAACGTCGGCAACCCAATTTCACGACTGTTGCCCGTACAGGTCTCAGCGCCTAGCATGACGGGCAAGCACATGTTCTAAAACCTACAATTTCAAACGATAGCTCGCCCCAGTCGGGGTTCCGCGCAAGGAGGTAGTCGAATGTCCTTTGATCTGATGTCCTATCAACCCCGGGGCGACAAGAAGAACTCGGACTTCTTTGCGCAATACCTTCCGAAAATCTACGAGCGCCGGACAAGTTCGGGCATCGCCGATCAGGTCGGGCCAATGCGCGCAATCTGTATGCAGATCGAAACCGACGCGCTGTTCGATACCCTCGTCGAGCTTTACGTCATGACACCCTATCGCCACACCGCCAGCTATCTGGGGCAGACCCACAAATTCTCGATCCTGCATTCGCATCCCGACTATCCCGCGCTGATCGTGATGGCCCCGCTCAGCCCGGGTTTCGAAGACTTTATTCCCCGCATCAATCGCATGTACCCGCTGGCCCGCAACACACCCCAAACGCGGTATGTTGGCGAGGTTTTCGCGGCCAATGATCTGAAGGCACTGACCGGGACGCTTGAGGATCAGAACATCCGCTTCGAATATGCCGGAGACACCGAAAACCCGTTCTACACATTGAACGGCTTCCGGTTCACGACCCCTTCGGATTTCACCTGCAACCGGGTCGGATATTCGACACATGATTTCAACGACACAGACAGCCTGGGCCTTGGTGATCGCGTGTTGCTGAGTGACGCGGAACAAACCCGGCTGAATCAGGCCGCCGCTTTCGGATCGGACAGCAAAATCGCGCCTTTGATGCTGGGCATTGATCATCTGGCGACGCGCGTGCTGGCGGGTGAGCGCGAGGATGCGATCCTCGAATTCCTGACCATGGTGCCCTACTATTTCTGGGGGGCCTACAACATCTTCGACATGAACTCATCAACCAACGTGAACCGCAACGCCAATGTGGATGATGACAAGAAATCCCCGGCCAAGGTTTTCACGGCCAATAACACGCCGTCCTTCGTCAACTCATTCGCCAAGCTGCCGATGCCGACCGAAGATTTTGTGCGCAATTTTGGCCGTCGCCTGCATCACATGGCAGTCGAGATCAAGGATGGCGATCATGGCGCCGGGGAAAAGAATGTCGACTTTGTCGTGAACACGCTGAAGGACAAGGGCGTGCCGTTCCTGGCCCATGTGGTGGGCGAATGCAAAGACGACCCGAACCTGAAACAGATCTTCTCGAAACACTCGAAGAACACGCTGCTGATCACTGAATATATCGAACGGTGTCACAAGTATGACGGGTTCTTCACCAAGGACAATGTCGCCGCCCTGACCGCCGCCGCGGGACAGGACGAACAATATCAGCACGGTCACGTCTTCGATTAAAAAAGGGCCGCGGATGACCGCAGCCCAGACCCAACAGGAGAGATTATGCCGGACCTTATGATGGCCCGATCATGAAACAGGTGACATTGCGGGCTTGCAGACGGCGACACGCCAGATCGGCCTGTTCCCGCGTCATGCCCTGGAATGTCGCATCAAATCCGCGCGAGCTCTGACTCACCTTGCGCAGACTGCCATCCAGCGTGGTCATTTCCGACAGCGCCGTTTTCAGCAAAACCTTCTCGGCCTCGTATCGTGTGGTGTAGCGGCCCACATTGACCCCCCACAGATGCCCACCGGACGAAGATAGGCGGGTAACCACTTCCTGCTCGGGCTCTGGCTGGCTGACGGGCTCGGTCGAGGCCAGCACCAGATTGTCCGGGCGCAGCGCCGGTCGGGTATCGGATGTTTCAACTGGTGGGGCGGCTGGGGTTATATCCGCTTCGGCAATCGCTGCGGCAATGCCGCTGCTGATACGGTCGCTGTTCTGGTCTGCCGATGCCGCAACCGCACTTGCAACCTGTGTCGCGGCGCTGGGGCGCCCAAGCGGGCGCAGGCTGGATTTCGGTGCGCCGCTCAGCGCTGCGACCTGGGTATCGCCCCCCAACCCGGCATTGCCCGCATAAACCGGGCGCTCAGGCTTGCGAATGGGTGCGCGCGACGGGGCAAGGCGAAACCCCAGATCCAGCAGTTCCGCAACTTTGGCGTTCCGCGACTCTCCGGATTTTCCGCCAAAGACAGTTGCGATGATACGCTCATCCTTGCGTTTGGCCGACGCCACCAGGTTGAACCCCGCCGCACGTGTGTATCCGGTCTTTATTCCGTCCGCACCCTTATAGGCTGCCAGCAGGCGGCGGTTGGTGTTGGGAACAGTCTTGATACCAGCATCCGTCGATTGGCGCGAGAACAGGTTATAATACTGCGGGTAATCGTACAGCAGATGCCGTCCCAGCGTGGTCATGTCGCGCGCGCTGGACAGGTGCCCTGCCTCAGTCAGACCATGCGCATTCTTGAAGGTCGTGCGGCTCATGCCCATCGCTTTGGCGGTTCGGGTCATGCGGCGGGCAAAGGCCGCTTCCGAGCCACTGATGGCAATGCCGATCGCCGTAGCCGCGTCATTGGCCGATTTTACCGCAGCAGCACGGATCAGATAGCGGAACGCAATCGTCTGGCCCGCGCGCAGGCCCAGTTTCGACGGTGGCTCGGCCGCTGCCTTCTGGGTAATCCGAACGGGTGTATCCAGCGTGATCTCGCCGTTTCGCACCGCCTCAAACGCGATATACAGCGTCATCATCTTGGTCAGCGAGGCCGGGTGCAAGCGCGCATCCGCATTGCGTGAATGCAGCTCCTCGCCAGTTCGGGCGTCGATCACCATGGCTGCATAAGGCGCCGCCATGGACCTGAGCGGCGCAAACGCCAGCACACATAGCAACGCTATAAGGAAAAAGCCCATTCGGGCCGGAACTGTCCGCCGAATCTGCACGATCTTTGCCTCTGTCTGCCTCGCGCCGCCGGGTTTTCCCGGTCAGCAATGTTTGTTTTATTATCCCCAAGGCTATCACAGAGACCCAATGAAATAAACCGAAAGCTGAGGTTTTCGCGGTTTCGTTTCATGTCCCGGCAGAGGCTATATCTTGCGGATACAGCCATCAAGACCACCAGATGCGCGATAAAAGCGAAGCTGCGTCAGGATGCGGCTGGGTTTATGCGAAACTGAGGCGAAAAGGCAACATCACTTCAGGTCGCGCAGCAGATCGGCCAGATCGCCCAAATCTCTCAACTCGCGGAATCGGGGGCTGTCGACAGGGGCTTCGGCATGTTCCACCTCCCAGACCAGACCGTGGGGCACATAGACACCCCAGCACCCGGCCTGAATGGGGGCCACGACATCCGAGCGCATGGAATTGCCGATCATCATCGCGGCAGTCGGGCCATCACCGTGACGGTCGAATACGAACCGATAGGTTTCGGGGGTCTTTTCGGATACGATTTCGACACCATCGAACAGATCGCCCAGCCCGGACTGGGCCAGTTTGCGTTCCTGATCGATCAGGTCGCCCTTGGTGATCAGAATGACCCGGTACGCATCGGCAACACCTTCGACGGCCTCGCGGGCATGGGGCAACAGCTCAATCGGATGGGCCAACATCTCTTGCCCTGCTTCGATCAGCTGCCGGATGACCGACGCAGGAACGAGGCTTTCGGTAACTTCGATCGCAGTTTCGATCATCGACAGGACAAACCCCTTGATGCCATACCCATAGCGCTGAATGTTGCGTTTTTCAGCAGCAAGAAGTCGCTCCATCAGGTGATCACGATTGGCATGATCGGCCAAGAGTTCAGCAAAACGAGCCTGCGTCAGCTGAAAAAACCGTTCGTTATGCCAAAGGGTATCGTCCGCATCAAACCCGATTGTCGTCAGCTTGGTCGTCATCCTGTTTACGTCCGCTTGCTCTTTTCACCGGCCATGCACACGTTATATAAGCGCCAAGATAAACCCCAAGCCTGAATCGGACAGTTGCACACGATGCTTGAAATGACCTGGATGATGTCTGACAAGCCGGACGACGACAGTGACGCGTCCGTCCTGGTACAGACACGCCCAAAAACCAAGCGTCCGCCTTTATACAAGGTCCTGTTGCTGAACGACGACTATACACCGATGGAGTTTGTGGTGCATGTACTTGAACGCTTCTTCGGCATGACCCATGCACAGGCGTTCGAGATCATGCTGACCGTTCACAAGAAAGGTGTAGCCGTTGTCGGGGTTTTCAGCCACGAGATTGCCGAGACCAAAGTTGGTCAGGTGATGGATTTTGCCCGCAGGCACCAGCACCCTTTGCAATGCACAATGGAACGCGAAGAGTAAGGCCTTTGGCCTGACGTTTTCCCTTCACTCAGCCGGAATTGCCCATGTCCCCTCGTCTGGAACTTGCCTTGCAAAACGGCCTGACGCTGTCCCCCCCTCTTAGTGTGATCTGCCCTACACCGGATCATGATCTGTCTGCTCTGGGGGAAGGTGCGCAGATTGTGCAGCCCTTCAAACCCTTTCACGACCATTTCGCCGCGCAGGGTTTTGAAACGGTGCCCGACGCAGATGGCCCCTGTCAGGACGCAATTGTCTTTCTGCCCCGCACCAAAGCACTGGCACGGTCGCTCATTCAACAGGCCTGTGCGCGGGCGAGCGGCCTGGTTGTCATCGACGGTGCCAAGACCGATGGTGTGGACAGCATATTGAAGGATGTGCGCAAGCGGGTTCCGGTCGAGGGACCGATTTCCAAAGCACATGGTAAGATTTTCTGGTTTCAGGCCGATGATCTGGCCTTTGTGGACTGGGCCGCGCAGAAACAGCAGATGGTTGGCGGATACTACACGGCACCGGGTGTGTTTTCAGCGGACGGAGTTGATCCTGCCTCGGCCCTGTTACTGAAGACCTTGCCTGACCGGCTTGGCCCCCGCGCGGCGGATCTGGGGGCGGGATGGGGATATCTGTCTGCGGAGATCCTGAAACGCGGTGGGGTAACCTCGCTGCATCTGGTCGAAGCGGACCATGCAGCGCTGACCTGCACGCGGCTTAATGTCACCCAATCCCAGGCGCATTTTCACTGGAGCGATGCCGTATCCTGGACCGCGCCGGAGCCTATCGACACCGTTGTGATGAACCCGCCATTTCACACCTCACGCAGCGCGGATCCCGCCTTGGGGCAAGGGTTTATAACCTCCGCCGCCCGCAATCTGACACGCAACGGAACCCTTTGGATGGTCGCCAACCGGCACCTTCCCTACGAAGCTACACTGAACGAACATTTCGCTCAGGTCGGTGAAATTGCCGGCGACAACCGGTTCAAGGTATTCCAGGCCTCTCGCCCTCGGCGTTAAGGCCCGTTAACCTGCGCCCCAATTCAGGAGGATTCGGATGTCCTTTTCCATCGCTGGCAAGACAGCAATCGTAACGGGCGGGGCAAGTGGCATCGGCCTGGCCATCGGGCGGCATTTCGCGGATGCGGGCGCAAATGTCATGTTTGCCGACATAGACGAAAAACGCCTGATCGACGAACTTGGAGAACAAGCCGAAGACAGCAATATCCGATATTTTGCGGGCGATCTGCGCGAAAAGCTGACCATTGCCAACCTGTTATCTGCGACGCTGGATGCGTTCGACCAGGTGGATATTCTGGTCAACGGTGCACGGCAAGTGATCCCGTCTGATCCGCTGGATCCGGATGACGATTCGATGCGCACCCTGCTGAACCAGAACCTGATGCCCGCCTTGCGGCTCAGCCAACTGGTTGCAAAGCGCATGATCAAGCAGGCCGACGGCGATCTCGAAAACCCGGCAGGGACGATCATCAACCTGTCCTCGATCGCGGCCCGACGGACCCACCCCGATCTGATGGCCTATTCCGTCTCGACCGCAGCACTGGACCAGTTGACCCGATCTCTTGCGGTCGCGCTGGCTCCGAAGCGGATCCGCGTCAACTCGATTGCGCTGGGTTCGGTCATGAGCGCATCACTGCAATCGACCCTCAAGGACAATCGCGATTACCGCGTCGATATCGAAAAGCACACACCCCTGGCCCGTATCGCCTCGGCCACGGAACTGACGGAAACCGCGCAATATCTTGCGTCTGATGCCGCCGGTTTTGTCACCGGGCAGATCCTGACAATCGACGGTGGCCGTACCCTGCTTGACCCGGTCGCGGCCCCTGCACATTAAGACCCATGTTCAAAACAGAAAAATCTACCGCCTCCGCCTGGTTTCGCCAATTGCGCGATGACATCGTTGCAGCGTTCGAAGCCCTCGAAGACAGCCACACCAACGGGCCGTTTGCCGATGCCGCACCCGGGCGGTTCGAGGTCAAGGAAACCAAACGCCAGTCGGACGATGGGTCAGACGCGGGCGGCGGGTTGATGTCGGTCATGCGCGGCGGGCGAGTGTTTGAAAAAGTAGGTGTCAATGTCTCGACCGTCTACGGCACGCTGGGCGAACGTGCGCAACGGGCAATGGCGGCGCGCAAAGGCATCCCCGGAATGACCGAAGACCCGCGCTTCTGGGCGTCGGGGATCAGCCTTGTGGCCCATATGCAGAACCCCCATACCCCGGCGGTTCACATGAACACACGCATGTTTTGGACACCCCATGCCTGGTGGTTCGGTGGCGGCTCGGACCTCAACCCCTGCATCGAGTATCGCGAGGACACCGCGCATTTCCACGCCACGCAAAAGGCGCATCTGGACCCGCACGGACCCGCCCATTACCCGCGCCTCAAGGACTGGGCCGACGAATATTTCTACATCCCTCACCGCAAACGCGCGCGCGGCGTCGGCGGGATCTTCATGGACGACTATTGCACCGGTGACTGGCAGGCGGATTTCGCCCTGACACAGGATATTGGCAGAGCCTTTCTGCCCGCCTTCCTGCCCTTGGTTGAAAAGCGCCGCGTTCAGAACTTCTCAGAGGCGGACAAGACCACCCAACTGGTGCATCGCGGCCTTTATGCGGAATACAACCTTGTCTATGACCGGGGCACAAAATTCGGTCTGGAAACCGGGCATGACCCGGATGCCGTTCTGATGAGCTTGCCGCCGATGGCAAAATGGGTCTGACGATCAGAACGGGTCCGTGATGAAATTGTCGTAGCAGTAGTTCTGCGCCGACACCGCCGACATGTTTGCTCCGACTTTCTTGACCGTGATCGAATAGCCGGGTTTCGTATCGGCCCCCGGCGGCGGGGTCATGGAGAACTGCACTGTTCGCACGCCGGGTTCATACGCCCGCCAGATATAGATCCTCTGCGAGTTCGGAACGCCAAGTGTGCGAATGGCATAATCTCCGATCCCGCACCAATAATTGACAGGCGCGGATGATCCGACAGCCTTCACCTCGTAAACGCCGTTCGGCAAGGGCGTGATCTCGGTACGGAACTGCGGCCGGACTGACAGGCCGAACCCAACGGCCCCGGCCACCGCAGGCGCTAAAATAAATGTGGCAGCGATGAATGGCTTGAGAAAACGCATGATCCAGATATCCCAAAACAATGGCACCAATACCGATAGCATAGCCACGACACCCTGCGAGTAAAGTGGGGCACGCCAGCTACGCGGACACAGTTATTTGGGGAATTCCCACTATTCATATCGCCGGAAACGAGTACACTACCCGAAAGCATTTATAACGCATCAAACTATCGGCAATTCCGTTGACCAAGAGCTTTCCAAAAGACTGGTTCGATTTCCCGCCCGAGAAATATGCGGATCTGGGTGCGATGTTCTATCTCGCGGGGCTTACGAAAACGCACCAGAAACGTAATCTGGCACAAGTTCTTTATGCGTTTGAAACCCCGTTCCGTCTGGGCCAATACCAGATCTTCAGGCAGAATGGCTTTCCCCGCGGATTTGTCACTTTTGCCGGTCTCAGCCCCGAGGCCGAGTATCGCTATGCGGTGAAAGAAAATCCGCTGATGGACAAGGATTTTACCAGCGGGTCATCCTTTTGGATCATCGACCTTGTCGCGCCGTTTGGACAGACCAGTCAGATTGTTGATATCCTCAAGCAAGAGATCCCGCATCCGCGCGTGCGCACCAACCGAATGGACAGCGACATGACACGCAACCGGATTGTCGAATGGACGCGGGACGAAGCAGGCGAGGTTCATATGCGCCTGTACCGAAAAAAGGAATTTGAGCGGGTGTTGCAACAAGGCGAGGTCTAGTTGGTTTCAGTTCCGATCACTGGTGAATTGACCGGCGACGTGACCGGGTCCCCACCCAATGTGGCGATGGGGCAACCCACCCTGAACAACGGAAACTTCACGCCGCTGACCCAAACCTGGACGATTGCGACACCTCCTGCCAACGGCACCGCGACGATAGACCCAAATACCGGAGAGTGGACCTATACGGTCGATCCGACGTATTTCGACAGCCTCGACAATGGTGAAGTTGTCTTTGACTCCTTCTTCATCAGCGTCTCAGGGACAACGCAAACCGGTCCTGTCACACTTCCGTTTACCGGCTCTCCGGATCCGGTCGAAGTGGTCATAAGGATCGAAGGCGTCTGTTTCGCAGCTGGAACCCTGATCGAGGCTGAGGACGGTCCCCGTGCCATCGAGTCCCTGAACGTCGGGGACAAGGTGGCGACAGCCGATCACGGGTTGCAACCTGTTCGTTGGATCGAAAGCAGCACGATCCCGCCCGACCGATTGCGCACCGAACCTGCGATACGGCCCGTTCGCATCTCGGCAGGCAGTCTGGGGCCTAACACCCCCGCGCGAGACCTGCTGGTGTCTCAGCAGCACCGTATTCTGGTGAAGGGCCCCTGGGTTGAGCTGCTTTTCGGAACCGCCGAAGCGCTGGTTGCCGCCAAGCACCTGTGCCGATGGCATGGAATAGGGCTCGATACCTCGGTTGAAACGGTCGAGTATTTGCACATCCTGCTGGATCGGCACGAAATCCTTTCGGCGGATGGAGCACAAGCAGAAAGCCTGTTTCTGGGGGAAGAGGCGCTACATACACTTTCATCCGACGCGCTTCAGGAACTGGCCGCAATATTTCCCGACCGTCCCTGCTCTGGACATCAGGGGTTTGGACGCGCCGCACGCCTTATCCTGCTGGAACACGAAGCCAGCGCACTTGCCTGAGGTCAGGTGCCGGTCCCGATGCGGCCACCGACATTCTGCGGGGCCAGCGCAACCGTCTTGATCACGGCATGGCATGTGCTGCCCGGCTGCAAGTTCAACGCCGCAACCGACCGGCGCGTGACCCGCGCCAGAACAGTCCCTGCCGGTGTCCTGACCGACACGATCGCACCGGGACCTTCGCCCGACCGGATCGAGTCGACCGTCCCGCTGAGCACGTTCAATGCCGACAGACCCTCGGGTTTTTGGACGGAAAGGATCACCTCCTGCGCCGGAATGCGAATTCGCAGATGCGTGCCGACCTCCTGCCCGATACGTGGCAGAAACAGACGCGCGCCATTTGCGTTCAGCTCGGTCAACCCGTCGGTGTGGTGCTTCAGCACCTGCACCTCCAGCACGGCACCGATCGCGCGCACACCTGCCGGTGCCACAGTCGGGTCAGACAGAACCTCGGACGCGGGGCCGTGGCGGACGACCCTGCCATCCTGCAAAGCGACAACCGATGTGGCCAGACGGGCCACCTCGTCGGCCGAGTGGGTCACATACAGGATCGGGACAGACACCTCATCCCTGAGACGCTCAAAATAGGGCAGGATCTCCGCCTTGCGGGCCTCGTCCAGCGCCGCAAGCGGTTCATCTGCAAGGATTAGTCGCGGGCTGGCCAGCAACGCCCTGCCTATCGACACTCGCTGTTTTTCGCCCCCTGACAACCCGGCTGGACGGCGGTTCAGAAGGTGGCCGATCCCCAGCATCTCGATGACCTTTTCCGGATCTTCACGCCGCGCGCTTTTGGGGGCGAACCAGCGGCCATAGGCAAGGTTCTGGCGCACGGTCAGATGCGGGAACAACCGCCCCTCCTGAAAAATATAGCCCAACCGCCTCCGGTGCGGCGGCAGCCAATGCCCCCTATCGGTGTCAAACAACACCCAGTCATCCACGGCCACCCTGCCCGCGCGCGGCCGCAGCAATCCGGCCACCGCGTTGACAATCGTGGTCTTGCCCGACCCGGAACGCCCGAACAGCACGGTCACACCGGATGGGGCGTCAAAACTGACCTCCAGATCGATCCCCGGCAGTTGATGGTGCAAACGAACAGACAAGCTCATGATCCGGCCACCCGCGCGGCGGCGCGCCGTCCCACATATTCCGACAGCAGCAACGCGCCCATGGCGATGACGATCGAGATCAGGACCAGCCTTGTTGCAGCAGCCTCGCCCCCCGGTACCTGCAAAAAGGCGTAAACAGCCGATGGCAATGTCTGCGTCTGTCCCGGAATATTCGACACGAATGTAATCGTGGCCCCAAACTCACCCATGGCCTTGGCAAAGGCCAGAATGGCCCCGGCGATGACACCGGGCAGGATCATCGGCAAGGTTACGGTCAGAAACACCATAGGCCGCGACGCCCCCAGCGTCGCCCCAGCCTGTTCCAGCTTCGGGTCAACCGCCTCGATCGACAGACGTATCGCCCGGACCATCAGCGGAAACGCCATGATACCTGCGGCCAGCGCGGCCCCAGTCCAGCGAAAGGCGACCACAATGCCGAACTCGGCCAAAAACCGCCCCAACGGCCCCTGAATGCCGAAAGTCAGCAACAGCAGATACCCCGTCACTACCGGCGGCAGGATCAAAGGCAAATGCACCAGACCATTCAGAACCTGCCGCCCGGGGAACCGCCAGCGGGCCAGAATGTAGGCAACAAAAATGCCGAACGGCAAAGTGGCCAGCGTCGCCCAGAACGACACGCGCAGCGACAGCTTCAGCGCTTCAGCTTCAGCGGGGCCCAACCACTCCAACGCGATCACCCGCCCGGCAGGGAAAATCCCTGCTCCTGAAAAATTGCCAAAGCCGCATCGCCGTGCAGATGATCCAGAAAAGCCCGCGCCGCACCTGTGGCATTACCTGTCATCGCCGCCGGATAGATGATCGGAGGGTGCAGGTCGGTGGGAAAACTGGCCACAACACTGACCCGCTGTTCCGCCCGCGCATCCGATCGATAAACGATCCCCAGAGGCGCGGCACCCGTTGCCACAAGGGCCAGCGCAGCGCGCACATTGTCGGTTTGTGCCACTCGGTCCTGCACCGCCTCCCACTGGTTCAGCCCCTGCAAAGCCGCCTTGCCGTAGATACCGGCGGGCACCGCATCGACCAGCGCCATGGCCAGAAAGCCTTCGCCCAGCTCGGCCCTGAGGTCATGAACCACCCGAATGTCACCCAGAACAGGACGCCCCGCAGCGCCGATCAGAACCAGACTGTTGCCCAGCAAATCCGACCGTGTCCCAGGCTGCAACAAGCCCTGCTGTTCCAGATAATCCATCCAGTCGGCATTGGCAGAGATGAAAATGTCCGCAGGCGCACCCTGCTGAATCTGACGCGCCAGCACTGAAGACGCTGCGTAGGACACGGTGACATCGTGACCCGTCCGCTCTGTGTATTCCGTCGCGATTTCGTCCAAAGCGGTCTTGAGGCTGGCTGCGGCAAAAACCAAAACCCCTTCTGCCCCGGCCCGGACCGGAGCCAGCACAAATGCGCCAAGGACCAGTGCCACCATCCAGATACGGCAGGCGAAGGGTAGGATCATGTGTGCTCCCGACCGGAAAGTTGCAGTCTCTTCGGGCATATCGGAGGCCATAGGGCGCTTGCAAGCGCCTTTGATCTTTTACACCCGCTGATCCAGATCAGGCGCTGGCAACCCACCCCGGCCAGCCTCGTCAACCTGTGGTCACCCCAGGCACGCGTTGATGGGGGCGGCATTTCCTATCCGCAACCCATCGCGGAATAAAAATCTCACAGACCCTCTTGCGCACGCCCGCTGGCTTGGCTACATGCAGCGTCACGGGTGATTAGCTCAGTTGGTAGAGCGCTTCGTTTACACCGAAGATGTCGGGAGTTCGAGTCTCTCATCACCCACCATCCTTTCCCCACAGTGTATCAAGGTCTTACGCGACTGGCATCTATTGCTATGCTGCGCATGAAACCGTGTCCGCTGCGCATTGATCGCCCGGCAGTTTAAATAGCGTTTTCTTGATTAGTGACGCGTATCTCAGCATGATCCGAATATGTCGGTTGAAATGGACACGTGGCTTAACGACCTCGGACTGGGTCAGTACGCAGATGTTTTTGCGGTAAACGACATTGATGCGCGGGTTCTGCCACTGCTGACAGGCGACGACCTGAAAGAGCTTGGGGTAAGTCTTGGTCACCGAAAGATCATCCTTGCGGCAGTTCAGGATTTGGCTGGCTCTAGTCACCTGTCTTCATCAGCGCCTGCCGCAGGAGAGCCCACCCGCGAGAATACTCGGCCATCCGCCGTTGATGTCGTGCAGGGCGAAGCTGCACCGACGAAAAAGCCCATCGCGCCCGCGGCTGAACGGCGTCATCTGACAGTCTTGTTTGCGGATCTGGTCGGCTCGACAGAGCTGACCAACCGTTTTGATCCCGAAGACATGCGGGATCTGCTACAGAACTATCAGGATACCGTCGCGGGGGCAGTGAGCAGGTATGGTGGCTATGTCGCGAAATACCTTGGCGACGGTCTTCTTGTGTTTTTCGGCTGGCCAACAGCCTACGAAGATCACGCCATTCGCGCGATAAAGGCGGGGCTTGAGTGCGTCCACCGGGTTGAAGAGCTCAACACTCCTGACGGTGAGCGTTTGTCGGTCAGACTGGGTATCGCGAGCGGCGATGTCGTGGTCGGCGACACGATCGGCGAAAACTCGTACGAGGAAGGTGCCATGACCGGGCCGGCGGTCAATCTGGCGGCGCGGATACAGGAACACGGCCTGCCGAACTCGGTGGTTTTGTCTGCGGAAGAAACCGAAGCCGCCTTGCACCGGATATTCGAGTTCGAGACCCTTGGATCAACTCAATTGAAGGGGTTCAAAGACCCTCGGACCTTGTTGAAGGTCGTATCGGAACGCAGCGCGGAAAGCCGGTTTCGCGCGTCGTACAAGGATGACGCCGACAGTACCATGATTGGCCGGGACTACGAAAAGGGTATCCTGTTGCAATCGTGGCAGCGCGCCCAAAGCGGTCATGGTGAGGTGGTTCTGCTGTCGGGTGAGGCGGGAATAGGAAAATCGCGCCTGACTGAGGGGTTTCTTGCGGATGTCACGGCAACCGGACAGGCCGATGTGATAAGGCTGAACTGCTCTCCCTATCTGACCAGCAGCCCCTTTCATCCGGTCACCCAGCGAATCTCGCAGGATGCAGGTGTTGAACCGGATTTTGATGACAATCAAATTCTGGAGCATGTCAGGAAGCTGCTGGAAGGCCGGGAAGGTCTGGACTGGGAACAGGTTCTGCCTGTCTTTGCAGCGCTGGTCGCGCCGCGCAGCGCACTGGCTCGTGAAGTTCTCGAGATGTCGCCGCAGGAGCAACGCGACATAACGATCCAAACCCTGATCCATACGGTGCAGGTCCGGGCAAGCGTGCGCCCGGTTATTCTGTGTGTTGAGGATGCACATTGGATCGATCCCTCGACGCAAGCCCTGCTGGAGCGGTTCAAGGCGATTTGCACCGATCTTCCCCTGATGATCCTGATGACCCACAGACCCGGGTGGGACTTGGCCCGCGATGACGGGGACACGCATGTTCAAACACTCCTGCTGCGCCGGTTCGGTTCTGCTGATGTCTCGGATCTGGTCCGCAATATCACTGGCAAGGACCCGGACGATGCCTTGATCGCGACGATCATCGAAAAGACTGACGGTGTGCCCCTGTTTGTCGAAGAATTGACCCAGGCGATCGTGAATGCAGATGAGCAGGGACAAGTCCGCATACCATCGTCGCTGAAGGGCGCCTTGATGGCGCGGCTTGATGCAGTTTCGCCCGAGGCCAAACAGGTCGCGTTGACGGGGTCAGTCATTGGGCGGGAATTTGAACCAGATTTGTTAAGGGCCGCGATGGGGCTGGAACGCGCAGATATCAATCTTCGCCTCGAAGAACTGTCGCGAACGGGACTGATCTTTGAAAGCGGAAACAACCGCGGGCATTTCGTGTTCCGCCACGCCCTTATCCGCGATACGGCATATCAATCCATGTTAAGCTCTACCCGCAGGCAGCAACATTCAGACGTTGCCCGCGCACTGATCGCGATGCGATCTGCTGAAATCGAACGCCGGCCCGAGCTGGTGGCCCGCCATCTGTCAGAAGCAGAAGAATGGCGCGCCGCATTCGACAAATGGGAAGCTGCGGCTGAAATGGCGTTGGCCCGGTCAGCCAGCCAGGAAGCGATGACTAATGCGCAACAGACGCTCAAAGCGGCTAAGCAGCTGAACTCGGAAACCGGCCGGGAAATGGTCAGGGGCATGATCCTGGTTGGCCGCAGCCATGACAGCCAGGGTCAGTTGTCCGAGGCGATAGCGGTTCTGAAAAGTGCATCTAACGCTGCCCAGAAACTCCACGATGTGGAGCTGGCAGCCGATGCAGCCAATCATTTTGCTGACTCGTGCATGATGACGAGCAAGCGACATCACGAAGCGATTGACCTTTGTGAAAAGGCGCTAAAAGACCTGTCTGACAATGACGAAGTCAGGCGGTGCCGGTTGATGAGCCAACTTGCGCGGGCGTATATGTTTGTCGGCCAGTTTTCCGTAGGCACCCGCTTTGGTCAGCAATCCATGGAACTGGCGGCGAAGCTTGGGGATCATAAATCCCAGTTTTCGGTAATGATGATGCATTTTGGGGCGCCATTCGTTGCGCGCAACGGGCAAGAGGCACGACATTGGCGTGAAAACCTGGACGCCATGCATCAGGTAGCGGAACACCTTGGCAGTATTGATCAGGGCCGCGACCGGACGCTCAGCCTGTTTGTCGGCGCTGAAATGGCCGACCGCGACCTGTTGGACAACTCACTCGAATTGCTGACAGCGATTTCCGAAAAGGACAATCATCTGCAACTCTATTGGGTTCAAAAACACGCACGCGCCATGGTTGCAATCATGGACGGCGACTTTGTTCAGGCTGAAAAGCACGCCACTGAAGCGGTCAAGATCGGTCGAAAAACGCACGGCGAACATGTCGAGGGCGTTTTCGGCGTTCAGATGTTTACCATCCGCCGCGAGCAGAACCGCCTGCACGAGGTCGCGCCTGTGATCAAGAAACTGATGACCGACAGCCCCGAAGACATCTCGTGGAAGCCGGGTTTTGGCCTTATCGCAGCCGAACTGGGATACACGGAACCGGCTGAAAGAATACTGAATGAAATGGCGGAAAACGGCTTCGACCTACCGCCAGATGCCATGTATTCAACAACTCTGTCCTATCTTGCTGACATCTGCGTGGCTGTCGGGCATCCGGGTCATGCCCAGACGCTTTACAGTATGCTGCAACCTTACGAAGACCTGACGATCACCGCAGGGGCAACCACAGTCTGCACAGGTGCCGCAGCCAGACGCTTGGGGAGACTGGCAACGGTGCTGAAAGACTGGGAAATTGCCGGGAAGATGTTCCGGAAAGCCATCGAGATTGACACGCGGATGAATTGCCCGCCCTGGATTGCGCATTCCAAGGCAGCGTATGCATCAGCACTCAGACAACAGGGCCGCCCCAGCGATTTGGAACTGGCGTTTCAACTGGAAGGGGAAGCGTTGGCAATATCACAGAAATTGAGTATGGTTTCCCTTAAGTCAAAGCTCGAAGGGGTAGCCAGTTAAGGCCCGGAAAATGCTTGGGGGGGGGGCATAATGCCACGATACATCATTGAACGAAATTTTGCGGAACAGCTGAATATCAGCGACAACGACAAAATTCACATCAAAGAAATCAACGACGAAGTCGGCATTGAATGGATCTTTTCCTTCCTCAGCGCAGATAAGCGCAAAACATACTGCCTTTACGAAGCCCCGGATGAAGAAAGCCTGCGAAAAGCGGCCGAGCGTCTAAACATTCCTGCCGATGTCATCACGCCGGTAGATCGGATCGATCCGGGAATATTTGCCTGACGACCAGCTTTCCCCCACAACCAAGTATCCCCTTCTCAGGGCAATAACAAATTCACGAGGCAGCCGTGCGCGAAACCTTTCCTGAAACAAGGGAGGCCTAAGCATGTTTGACCTGAAAGCACTCGACGGACGTATCGCGACTGTGGATCAAGGCGATTTGGACGCGCTTGACACTTCACTGCGCGGTGGGGTCTACCTGCCGGGAACCCCGGAATATGAAGAAGCCAGGATTACCTGGAACAGCATGTTCGAGCGTTACCCCGCCTTCGTGATCCGTGCGATGGGGGCAAGCGATGTCCAGAAGGCAATAAACTTCGTCCGACAAGCAGGCCTTATGATGACCGTTCGATCAGGTGGGCACCAGATTGCAGGGCACGCCGTCGCGGACAAGGCCGTCATGCTGGACCTGTCCCAGATGCGTTCGGTTCACGTGGACCCTGCCCGCAAAACTGTCCGCGTTGCACCTGGTGCGTTGCTTGGAGACGTTGATCGCGAAACACAGGCCCATGGTCTTGTTGTCCCCACAGGCATCAATTCGACCACCGGCATCGCCGGGCTGACCCTGGGTGGCGGTTTTGGCTGGACGACGCGGAAATTCGGCATGACGATCGACAACCTTCTGTCGGCAGAAGTCGTGACGGCGGATGGCGCGATCGTCACCGCCTCGTCCACGAGCCACCCGGAACTTTTCTGGGCCATTCGTGGTGGTGGCGGAAACTTCGGTGTCGTCACCTCATTCGAATTCCAGTTGCATGATCTTGGGCCCGATATCCTGTCCGGCCTGATCGTGCACCCGATCGAAAAGGCACCAGAGCTGCTTTCCGCGTTTGTGGCCATTGCAGACACCTCCCCCGATGAGCTCACCGTCTGGAGCGTGATGCGAAAAGCGCCGCCACTCCCGTTCCTGCCGGAAGAGTGGCACGGGCGCGAGGTGCTGATTTTCGCGGCGTGCTATAGCGGCCCGATGGATGAGGGTGAAAAAGCGATGTCGGCCTTGCGCGCGCTGGGTGAACCGATTGTGGATGTCATTTCACCGCACAGGTTCGTGGACTGGCAGGCGGCTTTTGATCCCCTGTTGTCGCCGGGCGTCCGCAACTATTGGAAAAGTCATGACTTCAATACGTTGCCCCCGGCCGCCATCACGGACCTGCTGGACGCGATTTCCACCATTCCTGACCCAGCATGTGAGGTTTTCATTGCTCATGTCGGTGGCGCGATGGCCCGCGTTGAACCCGCTTCTACCGCCTACCCGCAAAGATCTGCGCATTTCATTATGAATGTCCACACACGATGGGAGGACCCTGACAAGGATGACACCTGCATCGGGTGGGCACGCCAGCTGTACGAACAGATGAAACCATACTCAACAGGCAGTGCCTATGTGAACTTCATGCCTGAAGACCAGGCAGACCACGTGACCGGCGCTTATGGTGTGAACGGCGAAAAACTTTCCAAGATCAAAGGAAAGTACGATCCCACCAATTTGTTCAGGATGAACCACAATATTCTACCAACGTAAGACAACCAAAGTGGTAGTACCCGATCGACATTGATGTTGAGACTCTTGTCTTAGCATCACGCAAATTGTGTCGCTGGCCAATAATCGCGCCAAGCGGTTCCTCTCACCTATGGCCGCGCTGGCAATCATGCCCTCTTGTCGTGCAGCTACCCTAGATGCTGTACCACAAGCGCGTTGAATTTACGGATCGCGAACGAAATCAACTTCCCTGATCCCGTTTCAAACACCTGTTTTACGCTTAAGCCTGCAATCTCGGTCGCTAGGAGCAATTCATCGAATAACCGCTTCGCTAATCGCAGAGCAAGTTTCCTTCGGCTTCTTGCTAGAACTATCCGATGGGCCCATTGCGGCGTCCGGTTCCCAGAACCTTCACCTCCAGCCAGTGGAAAACCAAGGCAATTACACCCGCTACGAGAATGTAGAATACGGCCAACAGGATAAGCGGTTCGTAGACGATAAACGTATCGGCGCGCACACGGGACGACACGGCATAGATATCAACCACGGTTATTGTGGCGACCAGCGGTGTTGCCTTTAATTGCAGAATGGTTTCACCGCCCAAAGTCGGCAGAACATTTCGGATTGCCTGTGGTAACCAGATGCGGCGAAACATCGTCAGCCTTGGCATACCAAACGCCTTGGCCGCCTCCAGCTGTCCTTTGGCAACGCCCTTGAAGGCTCCGCGCATGACCTCACCTTCGTAACCCGCATAAGAAAGTGTCAACGCCAGCACCGCATAGGGCCAAGCCTGACGCAGGTACGGCCAAAGATCAGACGATCGTATCCATGGGAACTGCGGAAACAGAGAGCCGAGGCCATAATACAGCAGCCAAAGCTGCAAAAGCAGCGGCGTGCCGCGAATGATAGTGCAAAACGCCTTTGCAGGTGCCGCAAGGTACCATGGCCCAACTGCCTGCGCTAACCCAAGGGGTACAGCCAGTAAAAAACCAAGAACGATCGTGACAACCAGCAGCCAGAGCGTGGTCCAGATACCCTTCAATGCAAGAGGCGTATAATTGGGTATCCAATCCCACCGCAATGTCATCGCGCACCAAACCGCGATCCCGGCAAAGATCAGCATCATCACGATACGATGGGGTTGCATCAGAGATCTGAGGTCGATCATCTGCTGCCTCCGTTCAGAGCGGGTTGACCGCGACGGGCCCATTTCTCAATCCGCGCAAAGATTCCACCCGAAAACAGCGTAACCATCAGATAAAGGAAGCCCGCCGCCAGGAAAAAGGTAAAGTAGGCCCGCGTGCTGCTGGCCGCCTGGCGCGTTTCCAGTGTCAGCTCGTTAAAGCCGACAACGGCCAGCAATGCGGTGTCTTTGGTTGCAATCAGCCACAAGTTGGCCAGACCCGGTACCGCAAAGCTCATCATGGCGGGGATCGTGACGCGCCGCATGGTCATGAATGCCGGCATTCCGTAGGATTTCGCCGCTTCGATCTGACCGGGCGGAACCGCCTGAATGGCACCGCGCAGAATCTCGGTCGCATACGCGCCCTGAACGACGCCCAGCACCCAAATGCCTGCGGCAACGCCGTTGATCTCGACGCGGCCACCACCCATGGCAGCAGATATTTTGTTGATAATATCGGATCCTACGTAATACAGGATCAGGATCAGGACCAGTTCCGGCACGGCCCGGATCACGGTCGTGTAAATGGCAAGAAGGTCGCGCGTGACCTTCCCGCCGTAAAGTTTGCCATACGCTCCGAACAATCCGATCACGAGGCCCAGTGCATATGCGCCAAAAGCGATCTGCAAGGAGTGGGACAATCCGCGTAGCAGATTGGCCCCCCACCCCGGTGGCGAGAGCGACAGAAGCTCTGCGCTCTGCGCCAAACCTAGTGATTCCAGAAATCCGGTCACGGCAACGGCTTAGTAGATGCTGGTCGAGAAATAGTTCGACGTGATCTTCTCATGCGTGCCATCGGCAAGAATTGCCGCGATGCCCTTGTTCAACGCCGCAAGCAGGTCATCCTGCCCTTTACGGACGCCCGCACCGACACCACGCCCCAAAATGGCTGGATCGTCCTTCACGGCACCTTTGATTTCGCAGCAAGCACCGGCATCCGAATTCACAAAATCGGCCATCGCAATGCTGTCAGCTTGGGTGGCGTCGATCCGACCGGCAAACAGGTCCTGATTGGCTTCATCCTGAGTTTGATAGACGCGCAGTTCGGAATCCTTGAAGTATTCCTGCGCATAGGCTTGGTGGATCGTCGAAGCTTGAATGCCTATGACTTTACCCGCCAGCGATTCCGGGGTTGCTTCGATATCCATCGATTTATCGGCAACGATAACCGCAGGTGTGTTGTAGTAAGGATCGCTGAAATCAATGGTTTTCAACCGTTCCTCGGTGATCGACATCGAGGCCATGATGGCGTCGATCTGCTGTCCGGTCAGCGAGGGGATAATACCGTCCCAGGCCACCGGTGTGATAACACAGTCAAGTTCCGCGGCGGCGCAAACTGCATTGATGACATCGATCTCCCAACCAACCCAGTTGCCTGAGCTGTCCAGCGACGCGAAGGGCGGATAAGGCTCGGCCGCGATGCCGATCTTGACCTCTTCTGCACTGGCAACACCAGCCGAAAGGACAGCGGCGGCGAGACCGGACGCGAGCAGTTTTTTGACGTTCATTTTGTTACTCCCTTTGGTTCATTATGTTGTTTTTCTGGATCAGGCGACCGAGCTAAGGAACTGCTTCAATCGCTCTGACTTTGGATTTCCGAAGACCTCGGCAGGTGGGCCTTGCTCTTCAATGCGGCCCTCGAAAAGATAGACGACGTGGTTCGCGACTTCGCGCGCAAATTTCATTTCGTGGGTCACAAGCAGCATTGTGCGCCCTTCCGCTGCAAGATCCCGGATTACGGTCAGAACTTCGCCTACAAGCTCTGGATCAAGCGCCGAAGTTGGCTCATCGAAAAGCATTACGGAAGGATCCACCGCAAGCGCGCGTGCGATTGCAGCGCGCTGTTGCTGACCGCCTGACAGATAGGCCGGATAGGTGTCGGCCTTGTCGCCGAGGCCCACCCTCTTGAGCAGTTCATGCGCCCGCGCGATAGCCTCTGCCTTCGGCACCTTGAGGACATGCACGGGCACCTCGATCACGTTTTCCAGAAGCGTTCGATGTGTCCACAGGTTGAACTGCTGGAAAACCATCGCAAGCCGCGTACGGATACGTTCAATCTGGCGGCGGTTCGAGGGGCTGCCGTCGGCATGCATTTCAACCAGCTCACCGCCGATCGTGATCTTTCCCGAGCTTGGTGTTTCCAGAAAGTTGATACAGCGCAGCATCGTGGATTTGCCCGAGCCTGAGCCCCCGATGATTGCAACGACATCGCCCTTGCTTGCTGTCAGCGAGACACCTTTCAAAACCTCCAGCGTGCCGAAAGACTTGTGCAGGTCCTCAACCCTTATCGCCTCTTCAGACGTGGTTGCTTCGCGTGCGGGTGTTGCTGCTTTGGCTGTGTCCATATCCAAGAATCTTCTGATTTCAGCTTGCAGTAAGCCTCGAATCTCGCAATTATGCAAGTGTATAATAATTCCGTACCATGGATGACCCGGACGTGCAGGACGACAGCCGTAAATTTACACGTGAATCTGCCGAGTTTAGGCGCGAGGCGCTGATCCTGGCGACTTTGGACCTGATTGCCGAGATGGGCGTTCGGGGTGCCACTGTGCGTCAGATCGCGGCCCGCGCGAACGTGACCCAAGGGCTGATCCGGCACTATTTCTCATCCAAGGAGGAACTGGTTCAGGCTGCGTACGAACATCACATGAATACGCTGACCGATCAGACAGCTGCGTCGTCAGGGAAAGGCAGCGCAGTATCTCAGTTGACCAACTTCGTTGATGCGTCGCTGCGACCGCCAATCGTTGATCCAAGCGCTGTGGCCTTGTGGGCCGGCTTCCTGAACAAGGTGCAGCGTGATCCGAAAATGCAACGCATCCACCAGCAAACCTATAACTATTTCCGGGATCAGCTTGAAAAGCTGATCGTCGCCGCATTGCAAGAAACCGGACGTCCAGTTACCACGTCGCAAGCCGTGCAACTGGCCATTGCCTGCAACGCGGTTATCGATGGTCTTTGGCTGGAAGGCGGTGCGCTTCCGGATGAATTTTCCGAAGGTCAATTGGCGCAGATCGGATTGGATTCCGTCAGTGCTATCGTCGGTATCCCATTGATCAAAGAGGTGGAACAACCATGAAGACCACATCGGTGACAGAACGGTTGGCGGGCTTGGGTGGCGCCAAATGGGGCGTACATCTGAAAGCGCGCGACCTTATCAAGGCCGGAGCGGACATCGTCGAAATGACGATAGGTGAACCGGACGTGCCGGTGTCGGACGCGCTGGTCGAAGCCACCGTAACCTCACTACGGGCCCAGCGAACGGGCTACTCCAACGGCCGTGGCGAAGCTGGCTTGCTTGACGCGCTTTCCGCCCGTTACTCGGCTTCCCGCGGACGCGTTTTCGGGCCCGAGAATTTTCTGTGCTTTCCCGGAACGCAGACCGCATTGTTCGCTGCCATGGCCGGCGTTGCCGAGGCCGGTGACGAAGTTCTGGTCGGTGATCCGATGTATGCAACCTACGAAGGGGTCGTGCGTGCTTCCGGGGCGGAAATGGTGCCCGTACCGCTGCGCCCGGAACACGGGTTTCGCATGCAGGCCAAAGATATCGCCGTACGCGTAACACCGCGCAGCCGCGCCATTCTTCTGACCACGCCACACAACCCAACGGGCGCGATCCTGACCGCCGAGGAGCTAGCCGAGATCGGACAGCTCGCGATTGCGCATGATTTGTGGATTATCTCGGACGAGGTCTATGAAGAACTGATCTTTGACGGGGCCAGATTTGTGTCGCCACTGGCAGACCCGGAACTGGCGGATCGTGTCATAGGCGTATCATCCATCTCGAAATCACATGCCGCGCCGGGGTTCCGCAGTGGCTGGTGTGTCGGGCCAGCCGCGTTTTGCGAAGCGCTACTGCCCTATTCCGAGACCATGCTTTTCGGCAATCAGCCCTTTATCGCCGATATGACTGAAAAGGCGATCCGCGACGGGTCCGAGGTTGCCTCCGGCATGGCCGCCCGTTTTTCAGCGCGCGCCACGCTTTTGGCTGATCGCCTCGAAGCAGAAACGGATCTGACCGTTCACCGGCCTCAGGCGGGAATGTTCGCCATGATCAACGTCTCCGCCACCGGGCTGGACGGCGAAGCCTATGCCTGGGACCTGTTGCAGACCGGGGTGGCTGTCATGCCGGGATCCGCCTTTGGGGACAGCTTGAAAGACTGGGTGCGAGTGGCCCTGACGATCAGTGACACCGACTTTGCCACTGCGGTCTCTCGCATCATCGATCACGCCAACAGAAAATCACGCGAGGTTGCATGAGTGAAATGACCGTGGGCGAAGCATTGGTTGCCAGGCTTCGCCAAAAGGATGTGACCTGCGTGTTCGGAATTCCGGGCGTTCATACGGTCGAGCTTTACCGCGGGCTTGCAGGCTCGGGCATTCGTCACGTTACACCCAGACACGAACAGGGCGCAGGGTTTATGGCCGACGGCTATGCGCGCGTGTCAGGCAAACCGGGTGTGGCCTTTGTGATCACCGGGCCTGGATTGACCAATACATTGACGCCGATGGCGCAGGCCCGCGCGGATTCAATACCGATGCTGGTGGTGTCCGGTGTCAACAAAACCGCATCTCTTGGCAGGGGTTTAGGGCATCTGCATGAATTGCCAGACCAGTTGGGACTGGCCAGGGCCGTTGCGTTGCTGTCCGAACAGGTTTCCGCCACCAACGCTCTGGACCCGGTCTTGGACCGCGTGTTCCACACCATCGCCAACGGTCGACCCGGACCGGTGCATATCGAAGTTCCGTTGGATATCGCAGCTTCAGAGTATCAGGAAACACCGGTCGAACCGCCTGTCTCAGTCTCACCGATTGACCCGGCTTTGATCACCCAAGCCGCAAAGCAACTGGCCAAAGCGAAGAACGTTGTCATTCTGGCGGGCGGCGGCGCAAAGCATGCAGAGGCTGGATTGCAGGCACTGGCCGAAGCTCTGGATGCCCCCGTGGTGCAAACCGTCAACGCGCGCGGCCTGATGCACAGGCATCCACTGACCGTTCCGGCCAGCCCCAGCCTGAACGCGGTACGCGGCTTGATAGAAAGCGCCAATTGCATCCTTGCGCTGGGAACTGAGTTGGGGCCAACCGACTATGATATGTATGCCACCGGCCAAATTGCTGAAATGTCAGGGTTGATACGGGTTGATCGATGCAGCGAGCAACTGACGCGACATGAGGCAGCGCTCATCATTCAAGGTGACGTCAACTTGGCTGTATCAGCGCTGGTTGACGCTTTACCGCACAAGCCAAAGCAAAGCGATGGTACGGAACGTGCAGGCAAAACACGTGACGCCGCCTGGGCGGAGATTGGTCCGGACTATCGCAAACAGGTAGAAATCCTCAACGCAATGCGCTCTGCGCTCCCGAACGCGCTAATGGTCGGAGATTCCACCCAACCGATCTATGCCGGCAATCTTTTCTACGACCACGACCGGGCCGGAGGCTGGTTTAACGCGGCAACTGGGTACGGCGCACTGGGCTATGGAATCCCCGCAGCCATCGGCGCTTCGGTCGCCGATCCCACAGCACGTGTGATATGCATCGCGGGCGATGGAGGCGCGCAGTTTTCTCTGCCTGAGATTATGGCCGCAGTCGACGAAGACCTGCCGGTCACCTTCGTGATCTGGAACAATCACGGATACCAGGAAATTGCCACGTCAATGCAGGATGCGGGCGTAACAGTCATAGGATGTGATCCCTCGCCTCCCGATTTTTCAGCAACGGCCAAGTCATACGGCATTCCATTCGCTTCGGTTCCAGCTGAACCGCAGGCTGTCGCGCAGGCATTGCGCCAAACTGCCGCCCAGAACGGGCCGGTAATGATCGAAGTCACCACTCCGAAATTCGCAGCTCAGAAAGATTGAAACATGTCAGACCCAACCTTTGAGTTTTCTCGCGCCATCACCCGCCGTCCGGCTCCGACTATTGCAGGCGGGTTGCGTGCAGAAGATATCGGAAACCCGGATTTCGACGGGATGAGAGCGGCGCATAAGGCATATGTGGCAGCACTGAAAAGCACCGGGGCCGAGGTGATCGAACTGGATCCCCTGAACGCGTTTCCCGACGCACAATTTGTCGAGGATACAGCCCTTTGCCTGCCGCAAGGTGCGATACTGATGCGACCTGGCGCACCTTCGCGGATGGGTGAAGTGGCTGAAATGGCACCGACCCTTCTCGGCTGCTACGATACGGTTCTGGAAATCCAGGGCCCCGGCCATATCGAGGGTGGAGATATCCTTGTTACCGGTCGCGAAATTCTGGTGGGCCGGTCAGACCGTACCGACGCGGAAGGTGTCGCCGAGCTGGCGAAAATCACCTCGGAGTGGGGGCACAAACTGCGCGAGGTGTTCACGCCCGAGGGCGTCTTACACTTCAAGACAGATTGTTCACTGATGGACGCCGAAACAATACTGTCGACCCGACGGCTGGATGCCTCGGGCTGTTTCGAGGGCTACCGGGTGCTGCATGTTGCGGACGGAGAGGAAGCTGCCGCCAATGCGATCCGCTTCAACAATCTGGTGCTGATGGCCGCTGGCTTCCCACGCACAGCTGAGATGTTAGATCGTGAAGGGTATGAGGTCGTTGAAATCGACAACATCGACTGCGCAAAGCTGGATGGAGGAATGTCCTGCCTTTCGCTAAGATTTTAGGAGTGTAACCGGTAGCGTTCGATCCTTGGTGTTTCTTGCGAAAACTGTCGCCCGTACCGGTCTTTCCTTTCCCGCCAATCGCTCATAAACATAGGTGGCTGTCGATGATCTCGTCCGCCGAGTGCGACCTGCAACCGGTTGCAAGACTTTTGCGATGGTGCATAATGAAGCTCTGATGCAAAACACCTTGATATCTCTGACCATCAACGACCGGAGCCGCACTGCGTGAGCGTGACCCTGAAAGACGTCGCCGCCTTGGCTGGCGTATCGCGATCTGCGGTGTCGCGCACCTTCACCGAAGGCGCCTCGGTCTCTGCAAAAACACGCAGTAAAGTTGAAAAGGCCGCGCGAGAGCTTGGCTACAGCCCCAATGCCCTCGCCTCGTCCCTGACAACCGGGCGCACCAAACTGATTGGGTTGATTTCGAACAACTTTCACAACCCGATTTTTCTTGAGGTGTTCGATCAGTTTACCCGCGCCTTGCAGGAACGCGGGCTGCGTCCTTTAATCGTGAACCTGACGGACGAGACCGAGCCCGCAAACTCGGTCCGCATGCTGCGCCAGTATTCGGTTGACGCGGCCATCGTTGCGTCTTCGACGCTGCCGCCCAGCTTTGCCAAGGCGTTCCACGATGCGGGCGTACCGGTGGTGCATACATTTGGCCGCTCGGCCACCTCGCCCGAAGTGCATGTGGTGGGAATCGACAACGTCGAATGCGGGCGCATGGCCGCGCGAGAGCTTTTGGCGCGCGGATACAGGCGTGTCGGCTATCTGGGCGGGCCCAAAGATGCAACCTCGGCACTCGACCGGTATCGCGGGTTCATGGAAGAACTGGCAGATCATCCCGATATCGAAGTAAGCCATTGTTTCGCAGGGGCTTATTCCTTCGAGGCCGGCCGCGCCGAAATGTTGCGCCTGTTGGCCAACACCCCGTCCGAGGCGTATTTCTGCGGCGATGACATCCTGTCTGTTGGCGCATTGTCCGCACTGGCCGATCACGGGCTGAAACCGGGTCAGGACATTGGAATCATCGGTCTGAACGACATGGAGATGTCGCGCTGGGAAAGCGTTAACCTGACAACGATCCACCAGCCGATCCAACAGATCATCACTTCATCCGTCGATCTGGTCGTTGAGATGCTGAAAGAGCCTCAGCGCTATCCCGAGGCCCGCATTTTCCCCTGCCGCGTGATCGAACGGGGCACATTGCGGCCCCGCCCCTGATCAGCGAAACATCGGCGGGCGCGCGTCCTGCCATGCGCCATCGGCCTTGCCCGACGCAACAGCCGCGTGGACGGCCGCAATGGACCGCAGCCCATCTGCCGCACCGGGCAGACCGTCGCGTCTTTCACCACGGATCGCATCCGCCAGATCGCAATAGATGTTGGCGACCGCCAGCGGAAAACCCTCGGGGTGCGCAATGGCGACACGCGACAGGCGTTGCACCTCATCGTGCAGACCGCCCTCACCCTTTTCGATGATCTGAGTACGCCCGCCGACCGGAGTATAGATCAACTGATTGGGCTGCTCGGACGCCCACCGCAGCCCACCGGTTTCGCCAAAGACCTGAATGTCAAAGCCATGCTGCCGCCCGATCGCCACTGATGACGTCCAAAGGCGTCCAACCGTGCCGCCCTCCATCCGGAAGTTGATCATTGCATCATCTTCCAGCTCACGGCTGACGATGGTCGAGGCCATGTCGGCAGACAGGGTTTTCACCTGATCGTCACAGATGAAACTGGCCATGTGCAACGCATGGATGCCGCAATCGGCAAACTGCCCTGAAACCCCGGCCATCGCAGGGTCATAGCGCCAGCGCACGCGCGGGTTATCCGCATCTGTGGCATCGCCATGATGGCCGTGGCTGAAATTGGTCACCACCAGACGCACCTTGCCGATATCGCCTGCGCGCACCATCGCACGGGCCTGACGCACCATCGGATAGGCGGAATAACAGTAGTTCACTGCACAGATCCTGCCCGAGGCTTCGGCCACGCGCACAATCTCTTCGCCCTCTTTCACCGTCATGGTCATCGGCTTTTCGCACAACACGTTAAAGCCTGCCTCAAGATAGGCCTTGGTAATCTCAAAATGGGTCGAATTGGGCGTCGCGATGGTTACCAGATCAATCCGATCCTCGCGGTCTTTTTCGCCCGCCAGCATCTCTTGCCAATCGCCATAGGCACGATCGGCAGCAACACCCAATCGCTGCGCGTATTCGCGGCCCACCTCGGGCCGGTGATCCAGCGCGCCAGCCGCAAATTCGAACAACCCGTCAGCCTGTGCCCCCAAGCGGTGCGCGGGGCCAATCTGGCTGCCTTCACCACCCCCGATCATGCCCCATCTCAACTTAGCCATGGTCATTGTCTCTCATTGGAATTGTCTCGTAGAGCGATCAGAAATCGCTGATGTCCTGCCACTGCCGCTGATCGGACGAGGCCAGCGCAGCGGCCAGCACGCGGTTGACCTCATGCCCGTCGCGGAACGTGGGCCAGATCGCCTCGCCGGTATGGATGGCCTGTAAAAAGTCCTTGGCCTCGATGATGATCTGATCCTGATAGCCGGTTCCGTGACCCGGACCCTGACAGAAGGGCTCATAATCCGGGTGCGCGGGGCCGGTCAGGATCTTGGTGAACCCGCGCGCGGCTTCGGGCCCTTCGCGCTTGTACAGCCACAGCGCATTCTGGTCCTCCTGATCGAACCGGATTGCGCCTTTTGTGCCTGATATTTCATAGGCATAGCCCATTTTCCGCCCCGTCGCGACGCGGCTGAAATACAGGCTTCCCATGACCCCGTTTTCGAACCGGCACATCATCTGGGCATGGTCGTCATTTGTTACCGCACCACCGGGGCGGGTTTTGTGAACGGTCTCAACATCGGCCATCACCTGCGCAATGGGCCCGACCAAGGCCAATGCGCCATTGACCATATGCGGGGCAAGATCGCCGATTGTGCCGTTGGCCATACCGGTCGTGCGCCAGGTGGCCGGGGCCTGCGGATCTGCATAGAAATCCTCGGTATGTTCGCCCCGGAACCACGTGATGTCACCAATCGCGCCATCGGTAATCAACTGGCGGGCATATTGGCTGGCGGGTGTGCGGATATAGTTGAACCCCACCATGTTCACCGCCCCCGAAGCCTCGGCCGCAGCAACCATCGCCCGACTGTCTTCAAGCGATGCGCCCAATGGTTTCTCGCACAAGACCGGTTTGCCCAAGGCAAAAGCCGCTTCTGCGATCTGACGATGTGTTGACTGAGGCGAGGCGATCACGATTGCCTCGGCCTTGGGGTCTTCAACCAACATGCGCCAGTCATCGGTTGCCCGCTGAAATCCATAGGCCGCCCGGTAGCGTTCGGCACTGTCCGGGCTCGACGCGCAGATGACCTCAAGCCGGGGGCGCAACGCCGTGTTGAAAACCGCTCCGACGGCCGACATCGCGACGGAATGGGCCTTGCCCATATAACCGCCACCCACGATTCCCACTCCGATTTCAGGCATCTGCCATGGCCTCGCACATTGTGTTTGCAACCGGTTGCAAAATCAGTATCGTGTGAATCGATTCAACGCAAGGTCCAAACTTTGCCCACCCACTTTGCCGGAGGACATGACGTGAGCGCTTTGATAGACGGTATCAAAGGAAATCGCTTTGCCGTTCTGGGGCGTGCGGGTATGGACCTTTACGCAGACCCGGTCGGTGTCAAAAGCGAAGAGGCCGATACGTTCCATGCCGATCTTGGCGGCTCGTCCGCGAATATCTGTGCCGGTCTGGTCAAGCTGGGCAGCCAGGCATCCTTGATCACCTCCATCTCGGACGATGCAATTGGTCGGTTCTGCCTCAACCGGTTGCAACATTACGGGGTAGATACCTCTTATATCCGCGTGTTGGGGGGCGAGTATCGCACCTCTCTGGCCCTGTATGAAAGCCGGACCGAGAACTTTCAGAATGTCATCTACCGCAACGGAGCGGTCGATTTTCAGGTTACTGACGCGGATGTGGACAGGGTTGATTACTCATCCTTCTCGGCCTTGATTTCGGCTGGCACCGTCTTTGCATCCGAACCCTCGCGCAGCGCCACGTTCCGAGGGTTTGAAAATGCGCGCAAAGCTGGTCTTCCGATCATTTTCGATGTTGATTACCGCCCCTACAGCTGGCCTTCGCCGGAAATTGCCGCTGACGTTCTGTCCCGTGCGGGCGAAGCCAGTGACCTGATTGTCGGCAATGATGAAGAGTTCGGCTTCATGGCCGGAGGTCTGGAAAAGGGCTTTGCCAAGGCAGAGGACCTTGCCAAGAAACCGGGCCGGGTTGTCATTTACAAGATGGGCGAAAAAGGCGCCGTGACGCTGGCGGATGGGCAAGAAATCAAAACCGGGATCTACCCAGTGGACGCTATCAAGCCCGTCGGGGCTGGTGACAGTTTCATGGCAGGGCTTCTGGCTTCGATCGCGGCGGGGCACTCGCTGAAAGACTCGGTGATGCGCGGTTCCGCCTGCGCATCCATTGTCGTATCCAAACCCGGCTGCGCCCCCGCTATGCCCACGACCCCCGAACTGAACGCGTTCCTCGCCTCTCACCCCGGCCCGACCACATAGGAGTATCCCATGCATATCGCGCCCTATGACAATCAGAACAAGCCCATCGTTGACGCCGGCGATCCGACCGTTCCGCTGAACTATTTCAACATCGTCAAACTGAAAAAAGGCGAGGCGTTCGAATACCGGGTGCCGGGCTACGAGACCTGCATCGTCCCTGCAACCGGCAGCGTCGACGTGGATGTCGAAGGCGTTTCCTTCCCCAGGCTGGGCAACCGGGGCGAAGATGTCTGGGATGGCGAGCCCGAGGGCGTCTATGTTCCCGTCGGCGCAAAGGTGCAGATGGTCTGCCTTTCTGACGCGACCGAGGTGTTTATTGCCGGTGCGAAATATGACAAGGTGCTGGACCCGTTCGATGTGCGCGAACACGACCTTGTGCAATATGGCAGCGACGACACCAAAACCCACCGCAAGATCAAACACATCCTTGGCCAAAAGCAACACGACAAGGTCGGTCGCCTGCTGGTCAGCGAGCTGTTCACCGTCGGTCAGGGCGGCTGGTCGGGCTTTCCCAGCCACAAGCACGACACCAACCGCCTGCCGGATGAGACCCGCCACGACGAGACCTACAATTTCCGGTTCAAACCCAACTGGGGCTCGGGTCTACAGATGCTTCAGCGCGAAGATAACCAGCCGGGCGACGCCTATCACATCGTGGATGGATCGACCGTTTGCATCGACAAGGGCTATCACCCCTGCTGCGTTTTGCCGGGGTACGAGATGTATTATTTCACCATCCTCGGCGGCCTGACCCAGCGTTCTCTGGTGCAGTATTTCCAGCCCACACATGCCTATCAGATCGAAACCATTCCCGGCATCAAAGACATGATTGCGAAATTCAAATGACCCTCGTCACGCTGAAAGACGTCCTGCAACCCGCTTATGAACAGGGCTATGCCGTAGGCGGGCTGGTCACACTCGGCTGGGAAGATATGCGCGCCTATGTGGCCGCGGCCGAGGCCGAGAATGCGCCCGTGATCCTGCAAGCCGGACCCAGCTGCCGCGACCACACTCCGCTGCCTGTACTGGGCAAGATGTTCCGGCATCTCGCCGAAAACGCTTCGGTTCCGGTCGTTGCGCATCTGGATCACGGCTATACGTTCGAAGACTGCAAGATCGCGCTCGACAGCGGTTTTACGTCCCTGATGTTCGACGGGTCGCGCAAACCCCTGCAGCAAAACATCGATGAAACCGCCGCAATTGCCGAGATGGCCCATGCGGCAGGGATTTCCTGCGAAGGCGAGATTGGTTTTGTCGGGTACTCGGGCGGTGAAGGATCAAACGGCACCGACCCGGCAGAAGCCGCCCAGTTCGCACGTGAAAGCGGTGTGGATGCCATGGCGATATCGGTCGGCAACGTCCACCTGCAACAAAACAAGGAAGGCGGTCTGGACGAAGCCCGCATCGCCGAGATCGACGCCTTGACCACAGTGCCTCTGGTCATTCATGGCGGATCGGGTGTGCCGGTAGATCAGCGTATGAAGTTGGCCCGCGAAACCTCAATCTGCAAGTTCAACATCGGGACCGAGCTGCGCATGGCCTTCGGCAATGCCCTGCGAGACGCTGTCAATCGCGATCCCGAACGGTTTGACCGCGTGACCATCCTGAAAGAAACCCACGATCCGGTCGAAGCCGCCGCGCGCATGGTCATCCGTGCCTTTGGCGCGCCGCCGCAACGTTGACGCGCGCTTTCGTCCTCAGATCGACCCCCCCTCGACCATGAAGTTGCCCGCGCTGCACATGGCAGCGTCATCCGAGGCCAGAAACAGCACCATGCGCGCGACATAGACAGGCTCAATCGGATCGGGCAGGCATTGGCGGTCGACCTGTTTGGCCAGCGCTTCGGGCGTGACCCAGAGGTTCTTCTGGCGCTCGGTCATGATCCAGCCCGGCACCACCGTGTTCACACGAATGCGGTGATCGCCCAATTCGCGCGCCATGGTGCGGGTCAGGCCATGCACCGCCGATTTGGCGGTGGCATAGGCCGGAAAACCTGCCCCGGCCTCCCACCAGGAATTCGATCCGATATTGATGATCGAACCTGAGCCCTTGGCGATCATACCCGGGGCCACAGCCTGAATGGCAAAGAACATATGGCGGATATTGGTCGCCATCCGCTCATCCCAATAGTCCGGCGTCACCTCGCGCCAGTCGTGACGGTCATCCTGGGCGGCGTTGTTGACCAGCACATCCGCCTCGCCCAACTCCTCGACCAGTTGCTCCAGCGCGGCCCGCATCCCTTCGATATCGCGCAGGTCACATTGCGCAAAGGCGTGTTCACCGTCCAGTTCCGCAAGCAGAGCAAGGCCCGCATCCGCATTGATATCCAGAAACCCGACCTTCGCCCCTTGCGCGGCAAAGGCGCGAACGGTTTCCGCACCAATTCCCCCGGCCCCGCCGGTGATGACAACCGTTTTGCCCGCAAGGCTTGGGTAATTGGCGAAGTCTTGGCTCATCCGTCACGCTCCATGATCCATTCGACCTCGGGGGCCAGGGCAAACCGCCATTTGCGCAGGGGGCCCGCCATGACGTTCAGGTAATACATCTCAAACCCATAGGGCGCGCCACAAGGGTGATGGCCGCGCGGAACAGTCACAACATCGCCATCGGAGACAGCCATCGTCTCATCCAACTGGCCATCATCGGTATAGACCCGCTGAATTCCGAATCCGTTGGCCGGGTTGAGGCGGTGATAATACGTCTCTTCCAGATAGGTGATACGGGGAAAATCATCCTCATCATGTCGATGACTGGGGTAAGAGGACCAGTGCCCATTGGGCGTAAAGACCTCGGTCACCAGCAGACTGTCGGCATAATCCTCGTTCTCCATCGCGATATTGTTGATATACCGCGTATTCACACCCTTGCCGCGTTCGGTCAGCGTGATGCCATCCGGCCCGATCCGGCGCGCTTTGTGGCCGCCCTTGCCCGGGGCCGAACACACCGCCACAACGCAGTCGGTTTCCGCCACAGCCTCCCACTCGGTTCCGTTGGGCAGATACAGGCTATGCGGCGGTGTCTTTTCGAACACGTTCATCCGACCGCCCAACACGCCCCAGTCCTGCCCAGCCCCGGTGATCCGCGCCTTGCCTTCGACCATCACCAGAATGACTTCGCGGTCTCCTGTCGCCTCGGCCACCCTGTCGCCGGCTTGCAGATGATACAGCCCAAAACCCACATATTGCCATCCGGCATTGTCCGGGGTGATGTCATGTACCTTGCCACGGGTTCCAATAGGTTTCTTCAGCAGATCTGCCATTCTTGTTCTCCTTATTGGGCGGGCCTAAACGGCCCGCCTGTGTTGCCCTCAGGCCGCTTGCCGTGCTTGCAGGGCCAAAAGCGCGGCAGACAGCTGAGCCTCGGCCCACCCTTCCGATACGGCCCGGTGCAATATGTCGGCCTGGCTTTCGGGCGCGTTGCCACCAATCGGCGGGTCGGTGTCCAGATTGGTCGGGAACGGATAGCCCTCAGCCGTTGCAGCAATCGCCGCATTCAGCTCTGCCGCACTCAGCGCCCCGCGTTGTTTCAGGGCGACCAGCGACGGAAACACCGCCTGCGACATGGACTGCCGGTCAACCATCTCCATCGCGCGGCCAAAAGCGGATGAGACCTGCAACAGGTTCGCCATCCGCTGAATATCCGTACTGCTGTTTTCCCCGGCAGCGTGGAACAGCGCCGGGTTGAAGAACATCGCATCCCCCTTCGCAAGGGGCAACTGAATGTAGTTCTCTTCAAAAAACGCCCGGTGTGCCGCATCGTGAAAGGCCAGATATCCCGGCGCGTAAAGCTGCGAAAACGGCAACAGTTTGGTTGGGCCGCTTTCCACGGGCATGTCACAATGCGCAACCGCGCCTTGCAAGGTCAGCGAGGCCGTCACCAGATGGGCATGGGCCGGATACCGGGCGGCGCTGTCAGCGGTTTGAAAGCCCAGATGGTAATCCCGATGCGCCTGCTGTGCCTTGCCGCCGGGGCGCACCTGATTGATCTGCGCGGTCATTTGATAGTTCGGCCCCAGCCACGCTTCGCAAGCCGTTGCAATGGCCACATTCCCGAAATAGAGTGCAAAGCCTTCGGGGTCGCGCAAGCACTGTTTCTGCAATGCGTTCCATATCCGGTCATTCGCGCCCGAGGCCGCGAAGTGGTCGCCTTCTCCGGCCCCGCCCTGACGTTCTTCCTCGATGATCTGCTGGAACACAGCCGTCGCCCGGTCGATCACGGACGTATCCGCAAATGCGCCTTTTAGAACGATCACACCCGCAGATTTGTCCAACACGCCTGCCCATTCCGCCAGCAGCGCTTTTCTTTGATCTGCCTTCTCCAGCGCCGGGCGCAGAGCATGCATATCATAGATCGGAACGTTCTTTTGCACCGATGCGGCATGAGGAACCGCACCGGCTGTCAGGTTTTGCGAGGTCAACACCTTGAATTCATCCAGATCACAGGATTCCCGGTCAAAATAACCGACATATCCAAGGTCTTGATGTACCATGACAAACTCCTCTTTCATGGCTTCGGTGTTGCCCCGAGGGGCGGTGATTAAACGGTGATCTCCAACCCTGCCTTGCCGCAAACCTCGACGATGTGGTCATAGCCCAATTTGGAGTACTCATAGGGCGGCGCCTTGGCGGGGTCCTGCTCGGCCTCGACCACGATCCAGCCGCTGTAATCCATTGCTTTCAACGCGTTGGCTACGGCCTGAAAGTCGATGCACCCATCACCCGGCACGGTGAATGCCCCGGCAATTACGGCATCCAGAAAGCTGCGATTGTTCTCGCGCGTGTCCTGCACGATGTCTGGGCGGATGTCCTTGAAATGCACGTGATGCACCCGGTCGCCCCAACGGTTCAGCGTGGCCATCACGTCGCCACCGCCAAACAGCAAGTGACCCGTATCGAAACACAGCTTCAGCTCGGGGCCTGAACCCTGCATCAGCCAGTTCACATCCTCTTCGCTTTCGATGATCGTGCCCATATGATGGTGATAGGCCATCGGCATACCCTGATCTGCCATCCATTTGGCAAGCTCGGTCAGCTTGCCCGCATAGGCCAGAACCTCGTCTTTGGACAGCTTCGGGCGGTCATTGACCGGCGTTCCGATCTGCCCCTGAACGGTATTTGAACACTCGGCGTAAACGATGCAGGGGCTGTTCAGCGCAACAAATTGTTCCACCTGCTCGCGCACGATGGCGACCTCGGCCTCAAGGTCATTGACCAGAGTACTGCCCGAACACCAACCGCCACACAGCGCGATGTCGTTTGCGTCCAGATAGGCGCGCAACCCTTCGGTGTCGCCGGGCATCCGCTGGCCCCGTTCAACACCGGTATAGCCGATCTCGCGCGCTTCTTTCAGCGCCTGCTCCATCGTGTAGGCTGCGGTCAGGTCCGGCAGATCGTCATTCTGCCAGGCAATCGGAGAGATACCGATCTTCACGCTCATTTCGTGTTTCTTTCCTTGATGGCGACCTCATAGGCCGCACGTTTTTCGTTTACTTCCGGACGGATGCTGACCTCGGGCACCGCCACTTCCCACCATGTTCCGCCATATTCGGTCGATGGGTAGGGATCGGTGTCGATCACCACCACATAGGGGCCTTTGATGTCACTTCGCTTGGCCAGTGCCTCCTCAAGCTCGGTGATCGAGCTGACCTTGAGCGCGGTCGCCCCCATGGCTTCGGCATGTTTGGCAAAGTCGATCACCGAATTTTCGCCGCCGACCGCGTGATCCAGCAGGTTGTTAAACTCGGCCCCGCCGGTTCCCATCTGCAAACGGTTGATGCAGCCAAAGCCGCGATTGTCGGTGACCACAACGGTGAACGAAATCCCCATCATCGCCGCCGTCGCCATTTCCGAGTTCGCCATCATGTAAGTGCCGTCGCCGGTAAAGCAGATCACGTCGCGGTCGGGCTGGGCCATCTTGATGCCCATCGCACCGGCGATCTCATACCCCATGCAGCTGAAGCCATATTCCATATGATAGGCACCGGGGCGCGGTGCCTTCCACAGCTTGTGCAACTCACCCGGCATCGTGCCCGCGGCACACATGGCAACGGTGTTTTCATTGGCCGCCCGCTGCACGGCACCAATCACCTGCATATCCGTGGGCAGCGCATTGCTGTCTGCGGGCGCGTCGGTCAATGCGTCGACCTTGGCAAACCATTCGGGTTTCAGCGTTGCAGGCATATCAGGCGCGCGGTAACCGCCCAACGCGTCGCTCAGTTCACCCAGTCCAACGTGGGCGTCAGCCTGCAGCGGCATCGCGCCGTGCTTTGCCGCGTCATAGGCGGCGGTGTTCAGGCTGATCAATTCCCGCTCGGGGTTCGCGAACAATCCCCATGACCCGGTGGTGAAATCCTGAAACCGGGTGCCGACGCCCAGCACCAGATCCGCCTCGGCGCAGATATCGTTGGCAGGCTCACCGCCGGTGACGCCAATCGGACCAAGGTTCAGCGGATGATCCCAGGCCAGCGCGGATTTACCTGCCTGCGTCTCGGCCACCGGCACATTGTGCGCCTCGGCAAAGCGCTGCAAAGCGGCGGTCGCGTCCGAATAATGCACACCGCCCCCGGCCACGATCACAGGGCGCTTGGCTGCCTTAATCGCGGCCACGGCCCGTGTCAGTTCACCCTCATCCGGACGAATTCGGCGCTGATACCAGACGCGCGGCTCAAAAAAGCTTTCGGGATAGTCATAAGCCTCGGCCTGCACATCCTGACAAAAGGCCAGCGTCACCGGACCGCAATCCGCCGGGTCCGTCATCGTGCGGAAGGCGCGCGGCAGCGCCGTCAACAGGTGCTCCGGCCGGGTGATGCGGTCGAAATAGCGGCTGACCGGTCTGAAACAGTCATTCGCGCTGATGGTTCCGTCCGAAAACACTTCGGGTTGCTGCAAAACCGGGTCGGGACCACGCGTGGCAAACACGTCACCGGGCAGCAACAAAACCGGCAGGCGGTTCACATGGGCCAGCGCCGCAGCGGTAACCATGTTGGTGGCCCCCGGCCCGATGGACGAAGTGACCGCCATCGCCCGCCTGCGCCCCAACTGCTTGGCATAGGCAATCGCGCAATGCGCCATGGTCTGCTCATTATGACCGCGATAGGTGGGCAGGCTGTCTTTCACACCGTGCAGCGCCTCGCCCAGACCGGCCACGTTGCCATGGCCGAAAATCGCCCAGACACCTGCGATAAAGGGCTCTCCGGCCTCGTTCATCTGCGCGCCCAGATAGCGCACCAGAGCCTGCGCCGCAGTCAATCGGACTGTCTTGCTCATCATGATCCCTTTCAACTCAGCTCCGCCTTTGGCGACCTGCGGGTTTTGTCATTTGCGAAGGTGCCAGCTTTTGTATCAAAGCCTGAAAAAAGTGGGGCGTCACGTGCCACCGCCCGATGGATGCCCCATTGGGGCATCCAAGTTCTGTACTTTAAACCGTACCGCCCAGCGATCCTTCTAGCTCGGCCATTTCCTGACCGCCTGCCATCAGGTCCTGCAACTGCTCTGGCGTGATCTCGCCACGCGTTGCTGTGCCCAGCGTCTTGCCCCGGTTCAAAACGGTGAACCTGTCACCCACCGCCAGCGCGTGACGCACGTTGTGGCTGATGAAAACCACGCCGACGCCCTGACTGCGCACCTTGTCGATGGTGGCCAGAACGTTCGAAGTCTGGCGCACACCAAGGGCCGAGGTCGGCTCGTCCAAGATCAGGATCTTGGCACCAAAATACACGGCGCGGGCAATGGCAACGGTCTGCCGTTCCCCCCCAGACAAGGTGCCAACAGCCTGATCCGGCCCGCGCAGGTTGATGCCCATCTTGCGCATCTCTTCCATGCAGACCTCATTCGCGTGTTCAACATCGAACCGTTTCAGCAGACCCTTACCCTTGGTCGGCTCGCGCCCCATGAAAAAGTTGCGCGTGACGCTCATCAGCGGGATCATCGCAAGGTCCTGGAACACGGTCGCAATGCCTGCCTCCATCGCATCCCGCGGAGTGTCAAAATGCAACGGCTTGCCCTCGAAAAAGATCTCGCCCTTGGTGGGTTTATGTACCCCGGACATGGTCTTGATGAAGGTCGACTTGCCCGCGCCGTTATCGCCCAGCAGGCAGTGGCATTCACCCGGTTTGACGTCGAAACTGACGCCCGCCAATGCGATGATGTTGCCAAAGTGCTTCTCGATATCCTTCATTTCCACGATGGGGGCCTGATCGCCTGCCGCATCGCCATGGTGGAACTTGGTATCTTCGGTCATATCAGCGCTCCCCGGTTACGCGTTTGCGGATCGCGTTGTTGAACAGAACGGCAATCAGCAGCATCGCGCCCAGGAACACCTGGAACCAGTCCTGATCGAAATCCGTATAGGTCAGTCCGATGACAACCATGCCAAAGATGATCGAACCAAAGAACGCCCCGATGGCCGAGCCATATCCGCCCGTCAGCAGACAGCCCCCGATCACGGCAGCGATGATCGCCTCGAATTCTTTCTGGAAACCACGCCGTGCGTCGGTCGAGCCCGCGTCGATCACCGTAATGATGGCCACCAATGCAGCGCAACAGGCGGTCAGCATGAACAGAGACACCTTGATCTTGCTCACGGGAACACCGGAATTCGATGCCGCAGTGCTGTCACCGCCCGCCGCGAAAATCCAGTTCCCCGCCGGGGTTCGCAGCAACACATAGGTGGCGGCCAATGCCAGCACGATGAACCACAGGATTTCGACCGGAACGCCGGGCACCTTGGGTGCTCCGCTTTTGAAGGTGTCAATCATGCCATTGGCCGCCAGCCAGGCAAACAGGCTGCCAAAGGCTTCGCCCGAAAAGAACGGCGCCAGCCAGTCGTTTTCAACCACGTCACGCACACCGCGCAACTGGGTCGACCCTCCGGTCGCCGCTTTGAGGCCAACAAGGGACAAGCCACGCAGAATGAACAGGAAAGCCAGCGTCACGATAAAGGACGGCAGGCCAGATCTTATGACGATATTGCCGTTCACTGCTCCGACGAATGCCGCGAATACAAATGTCATGGGGATCGCAATGATCAGTGGCAGATGCCATGTCACCACGCAGACGCCGAAGAACAGGCCCGCAAACGCCACCATCGATCCGATGGACAGATCAAACTCACCACCGATCATCAGAAGGGCCGCACCAATTGCTAGAATGCCCAGCTGTGCCGCAGGTGTCATGAAGTTCATGACCCCGGCCAGGGTAAACATCGAATCGTCTGCTGTGATGGCAAAGAAGATGACCACCAGAACGACACCGGCCATCGCACCGAGTTCGGGCCGTTTCATGAGCTTGGTCATGAAAGGTTCTTTCTTGACCCTTTCGTCCCCGGCGATTTGCGCTGAGTCACTCATCGTTTCCTCCCACTTGGGTGGGAGCGGCGCCACCGCGCCGCCCCGTTTAGTTCAGGTTGCGGTATGGATCAGCGGATGCCCTGCGCGGACAGCTCGATCACCTGCGCGGCCTTGTCCTGAGTGATCAGGTTCGGACCCGAAGGAACGTTGCCACCGGGCATCAGGCCGTATTTGGCGTGCAGGCCCATGAAGTTCACCGACAGATACCCTTGCAGATACTGCTGCTGGTCAATGGCAAAGGCCGCGTCGCCATCCGCAATCGATTGCAGGAAGTTGGCCGACAGGTCGAAGGATGCAACATTCACATCACGGCCCGACGCTTTGACAGCGGCAACAGTCGGCTCACCGGCCGAGCTTGCACCCAGCGCCATGACCGTATCGACGGCTTCGTTTGCAGCCAGAGCAGCCGAGACCTTCGACTCGATTTCCGACGGGTCATTCGAGGTTGGCAGAACTTCGACATTACCGCCAAAGCCTTCCGCGAAACCTGCGCAACGCAGGTCCAGCGCAACGTTGCCCACTTCGTGGTTCACACAGATCGCGGTTTTGCCCCCCATCGAAGCCAGTTGTTCACCCGCAGCTTTCCCGGCGTCAAACTCGTCCTGACCCACGTGCAGCAACGCACCCAGCTGTTTCGACACATCCGACCCCGAGTTGATCGAGATCACCGGGATGCCTGCGGCAACGGCACGTTCGATTGACGGGCCAAGCGCATCCGCATCCGGGATCGAAACGATCAGGCCATCAGGTTCCTGGTTCACCGCAGCGTCGATCAGCTGCGACATGGCCACCATGTCGAAGGTTTCCGGTGCGCGGTATTCCACATTCACACCGACATCCTTGCCAGCCTGTTCAACACCGTTCTTCACGACGTTCCAGAATGCGTCATTGGCCTGGCCATGCGATACGACCACGATGTCCTGCGCAAGAGCGGGTGTAGCCAGGGCCAGTGCCCCCGCGGCAAGTGCACCTTTAACGAATTTCTTCATTTCAGTTTCCTCCCATTGGTTCAGTCTGATCTTCTGTTGGGGTACCGGCCCCAATCATCCGGCTGTGCCGAATCTCAGTGGCTGCGGCGCAGGGCCGAGCTGTCGTTAGTTTGAAGAATTTTGGTCATTTTGCAACCGGTTTCAAAATTTCCTCCATCCGGACGGGCTTTCCCGTCTGCGCTGACAGGGTCGCGGCCTCGGCCATCGCCAGCGCCGCCACACCATCCTGCAACGTGACGGGAACGTTGGAACCGCCGCTGACGGCATCAACAAATGCGGCCCATTCCACGCGATAGGCCGGCATGTAGCGTTCCAGAAAGAAATAAGTCGGCTTTGCGCCCACAACGCCATCTGCCGTCGATTTCACGACGGTGTTTTCCAGCATGTTATGCGCCTGCAACAACCCTTCCGAACCCAGCACCTCGACCCGCTGATCATAGCCATAGGCCGCCCGGCGCGAGTTCTTGATGACCGCAATCCGGCCGTCTGCGTAAGTCATTGTGACCACAGCCGTATCCACATCGCCTGCCGCGCCGATCTCCGCATCCACAAGCGACGATCCCACCGCCGTGACGGTCTGAGGCACATCCCCCATCAGAAAGTTCGCCATGTCAAAATCGTGGATCATCATGTCCCGAAACAGTCCTCCGGACACTTTTACATAGCTGACCGGAGGCGGTGCCGGGTCAAATGACGTGATCGACAACAGTTCGGCCTTGCCGATTTCACCCGCGTCCAGCCCGGCCTTCAAAGCTGCAAAATTGGGATCGAACCGCCGGTTAAACCCGATCATGACAGGTTTGCCGCGCCCCGCGACCGCTTTCAGACAATCCTGTGCCCTCTGAAGGCTCAGATCGACGGGCTTTTCGCACAGAACGGCTTTGCCAGCGCCCGTGGCCGCCTCGATCAGGTCGGAATGCGTATCCGTCGGCGTTGCAATCAGAACCGCGTCAATCTCGGGATCAGCGATTATTTCTTCTGAACTGCGTGCCTCGGCCCCATATTCATCCGCCAGGCTGGCTGCCGCCTCGGGTAGCGCATCGGATACCGCACACAACCTGCTCCCCGGATGGGAAGATATGGCCTGCGAATGAACACGCCCAATACGCCCGGCACCCAGCAATCCGACCCTCAACATGCAGCTCTCCCGAATCTTGTTGTTGTGCGTAACAATGATTTTCTTTGCAACCGGTTGCAATATATTTTTTGCATCGCCGCCGGTTTTGCCAGCCTATCCCGCACCCTCACCGTGAATGCCGCGCAAAAACCCGGTCTGATCTCAACAGGATTACCCCGCCCGACACGCATTTTCCGCGCAAATGCCAGCCTACGGGAATCCCCCAATATCGCCGCCCGGTGAATCACGTTAGATTGTACTTAAGGAACACATACTACCACTCTGTGACCCCTTAGAGGGGCTGGCATGACCCCCTCGTCCAGCCCCTCATACCACACCAAACAGCCACAAGATCACATCGCGCCGACCAAAGCAGGCGCATGTCCGGTATTGATCTGGTTTGACAATGGCGATCCCTGAAGGACTCGAACCCTCAACCTGCTGATTAGAAGTCAGCTGCTCTATCCAGTTGAGCTAAGGGACCGCTGCGCCCTTCTTGCGGTTTTTACCCGCGGGGTTCAAGAGGCAAGCGCATGAATGCGCTGTTGGGATCGTCAACATACCCAAAGATTGGCCCGCAATAGGAATAGCCCAGCGACTCATACAGCTTGCGGGCGGCATCATATTCGCGAAGATGGCTTGCCCCGGTCTCAAGAACCAAAGCCTCGCACCCCTCTGCGCCAGCCTGTTCAGCCAGATGCGTCATCAGCACGTGCGCCAGCCCGCGCCCTCTTGCCTGCGCCAGAATATGCACCGATTTCACTTCGGCGGTTCCATCGGGCAGCGCTTTCAGCGCACCGCATCCCAATGGCTGCTGTCCGTCAAAAATGGCCCAGAATCGCACCCCCGGGCCAGCCAATGCTTCGGCGTCCATCGTGTGGTTGCTTTCCGCAGGTCCCGCAGTTTCGCCATGGGCAAAATGCGCCTCGACAATCGGGCGTAATACGTCCGATGTCGGGTCAGCCTCGCGGATTTCGATCATTCAGTGCGTCCAGGGGGCACGCCGGTCGGTTGCGAAATTCTCGCCATAGCCCCGCGCACGCAGATTGGGTTTGCGCTTGTGCGGCTCGCTGACCTCAGCATCGATACCGTGGGCCTTGGCATAATCCAGCGCCTCTTCCCTCGTGTCGAACTTCAGGCGCACCTGAGCCTGCGTGTCGCTGGACGACGTCCAGCCCATCAGCGGATCAACCTCGCGCGCCGAGGCCGGGGCGTATTCCAGAACCCATTTGCGGGTCTTGGCCATCCCCGAGGTCATCGCATTTCTTGCGGGCTGGTAAATCCGTGCGCGCATGTCGCCTCTCCGTACTCACTTGGCTGAGCCCGTTTATGCGTCAGAGCGCGCCCGGGGGCAAGATTGCAATTGTCGCGGCCCTCGCCCGCGAACTCATGCCAGAAACTGTCATCAGGCTGGGATAGGATCGCGCCAAACAAACGCAAGAAATTCACAACGACTCACCCGTCGCACGGCCTCAGACCGCATAGCGGGCAATGAATCCGGATCGGCCCTTGCAGTTGGACAAAATAAGAACAAATGTAAGGGCCTGACGCCCGGAGCCTACCTATGCCATACGCCCATTCCGACAAGACCCAATTGACCGCCGAAGACGTGCGCGCCCGCCTGAAACTGGAAGGCGGCAGGCAATTCGTGATGCATACCGAATTCAATCCGGCGGGCGATCAACCCACGGCGATCAAGGAACTGGCAGGCGGCGTGCTGGACGGGGAACGCGATCAGGTGCTGCTGGGCGCGACCGGAACGGGCAAGACCTTCACCATGGCCAAGGTGATCGAGGAAACCCAGCGCCCCGCCATCATCCTGGCCCCCAACAAAACGCTCGCCGCGCAGCTATACGGTGAATTCAAGGGCTTCTTCCCCGAAAACTCGGTGGAATATTTCGTGTCCTACTACGACTATTACCAACCCGAAGCTTATGTGCCGCGCTCTGACACCTACATCGAGAAAGAATCGCAGATCAACGAACAGATCGACCGGATGCGCCACTCGGCCACGCGAGCGCTGCTGGAACGCGATGACGTGATCATCGTCGCCTCGGTGTCGTGCATCTACGGTATCGGTTCGGTCGAAACCTACGGGGCGATGACGCAGGATCTGAAGGTCGGTCACGAATACGACCAGCGGCAGGTGATGGCCGATCTGGTGGCCCAGCAATACCGCCGCAACGATCAGGGGTTTCAGCGCGGCTCGTTCCGGGTGCGGGGCGACAGTCTGGAAATCTGGCCCGCCCACCTTGAAGACCGCGCCTGGAAACTGTCCTTCTTCGGCGAGGAACTGGAACAGGTCACCGAATTCGACCCGCTGACCGGCGAAAAGACCGACACGATGGACCATATCCGGGTCTATGCGAATTCCCACTATGTGACGCCGAAACCGACGATGCAGCAGGCGATCATCGGGATCAAAAAAGAACTGCGGATGCGCCTCGACCAGCTGGTCGGCGAAGGCAAACTGCTCGAGGCGCAGCGGCTGGAACAACGCACCAATTTCGATCTGGAAATGCTCGAGGCCACCGGCGTCTGCAACGGGATCGAGAACTATTCGCGCTATCTTACCGGCCGCGCACCGGGCGAGCCGCCCCCGACCCTGTTCGAATTCATCCCCGACAACGCCATCGTCTTTGCCGACGAATCCCATGTCAGTGTGCCGCAGATCGGCGGCATGTATCGGGGCGACTATCGGCGCAAGTTCACGCTGGCCGAACACGGGTTCCGCCTGCCGTCCTGCATGGACAACCGGCCTTTGAAGTTCGAGGAATGGGATGCCATGCGCCCGCAATCCGTCTTCGTCTCGGCCACCCCCGCCGCGTGGGAGCTCGACCAGACCGGCGGCGTCTTCACCGAACAGGTGATCCGCCCCACCGGCCTGCTGGACCCGCAGGTCGAAATCCGCCCCGTGTCGATGCAGGTCGACGACCTGCTGGACGAGGTGCGCAAGGTCGCCGCCGATGGCTATCGCACGCTGGTCACAACGCTGACGAAACGCATGGCCGAGGATCTGACCGAATACCTGCACGAACAGGGCATCAAGGTGCGCTACATGCATTCCGATATCGACACGCTGGAACGCATCGAGATTCTGCGCGACCTGCGTCTGGGCGCGTTCGACGTGCTGGTCGGCATCAACCTGCTGCGTGAAGGGCTCGACATTCCCGAATGCGGGCTGGTCGCCATTCTGGACGCCGACAAGGAAGGCTTTCTGCGGTCCGAGACCTCGCTGGTTCAGACCATCGGCCGCGCCGCGCGCAACGCCGATGGCCGGGTGATCATGTATGCCGACAAGATCACCGGTTCAATGGAACGCGCGCTGGCCGAAACCGACCGCCGCCGCGCCAAGCAGATGGCCTATAACGTGGAACACGGCATCACGCCCGCGACCGTGAAAAAGAATGTCGAGGATGTTCTGGCCGGGCTGTATGCGGGCGACGTGGACATGAACCGCGTCACCGCCACCATCGACAAGCCGATGCACGGCGCCAACCTCGAGGCGCACCTGAACGGGCTGCGCGACCAGATGCGAAAAGCCGCCGAGAACCTGGAGTTTGAAGAGGCCGCCAACATCCGCGATGAGATCAAACGCCTGGAAGCGGTCGATCTGGCCATCGCCGACGACCCCATGGCCCGCCAATGGGCGGTCGAGAAAGCCTCGGAAGACGCCGTGAAAACGCGCGGACGCTCAACGGCTGGACGGCCGGGGCAAAGGGGTGGGAATGTGAAGCGGAGGAAGCGGTAGGTTTAAACGCAACTGATGGTTGCAATTTGCCTAAAAGCAAGAAATCTATCTTCTTAGACAATCGGTTTAGGAAAGTTTTTTGATCACGCTTCTTATTGCAGTTGGGCTGCTCGGAACCATTTCACTCCTATCAATGGTTTGGGTATGGGTAAGTGTGCTCGCAGGATGGCGCGAAGCGTCGCCCGGCAGAAGTTTGTCAATGCTATGGTTCGTGCTCCTTTTGATGATCATCTGGGGACTTGGAGTAGATTCGGGCGTCGGTAGCTCACCAGTGCTGGCACTCACTATTTGGCCCGCCGCAGTCCTGTTTTTTCTAGGAACCGCTTTAACCGCGAGACTTTTCATTTTTATCATTGCGGCGTTGATGTTGCTGGTTTTGGTAGCCGCAGCCGCTTTGATCATGCCGGGCAAAGCAAAAGTGCCGATTATAATTGTTGGCGCAATGCTTACAGTAATAGGTCCGGTCGCGTTGCAAAACCTGCAAGTGCAATGGCAAATGAAAAGATATGCGAAAACATCCGAGTTACGCATCATAGAACGTTCGTCTTTGTTCAAGTCTATTCGGGAACGATCTGACGGTTACCAGTCCCCACATGGCGTCGCGTGTAACAGCGAGAATTGGCCGTTTCTTTGGAGTTATCGACACAGAGACTGGATCGCACTGCCGTCCAACACCCGTTACGGCGGTGATACTAAGGAAAGAGTTATGAGCGTTTGCCTGAGTAGGTAAGTCACATCCCACACTCCACCCTTGCAGCCCAGTGCGCACTCCTCCACGTTTGAAATCACAAATTGTGTTTCCAAGCGGTTGCCATGACGAACCCGAACACCCTGGCCAGACCGCATGAGGTCCAAATCGCTGTTCTCTCCAACTAAAAGAAAGGGCGGGAACCCCCGCCCGAACCGTTACCCCTTATCCCAATGGGCAATCACGTCGTACCCAACCGGCGTCGGCGGGCCTTCCATGAATTCGGCGAAATGGCCCCACAGCTCGGCCACTTTGGGCGCATTCGCGTTCGAGGTCGCCTCGCTTTCGACCACCGAAATCACATAGCCCGAACCATCCTCGTTCATCACATTGGTAAAACTGTGCATGCCGGGCATACCCATGATGTCGGATTTCAATTCATTCATCTTCGCCGTCGCCGCCTCGCGCGTACCGGGCTTCATTTTATATTGGGTAATTCGTGCAAACATCACTTTCCTCCGTCGTCTGGCAAAATTGCCATGTAACACGGCCGGAACGGCCCCGCCGCGCGTACTCTAGCACGGCAGTCCGAAATCTCGCATTGATACCGGCGATTTGCGCCGATTTTCAACCATACACCGCACTGCATCCGGGCGGCTGTCCCTTCAGGGTTGCAGCCTCGCCCCCAATGCGGTTGTTTTTGCACCGATGGATGCTTGATCCCAATCAATGTCGAAACGCGAATGCGTCGGCAAAGTGGGTCCCATGCAAACACAGAACCCAACCGGAATTGACGCCTACAAACCCGCCCAGATCGCCGAGCTGGTTGAAACCGCCGGTGTTGCCAAGGCACATCTCACGGTCAGCCAGACACTGACTCTGGCGATACTCGCGGGCGTGTTCATCGGCTTCGGCGGGGCCGCCTATACCATGGTCATGACCGGCGTTGACCCGGGGTTTGGACCGGCCCGGTTTCTGGGTGGGGTCGTGTTCTCGCTGGGCCTGATCCTTGTGGTCGTCGGCGGGGCCGAGCTGTTCACTGGAAATGCCCTGATGACTATCGCGGCGGTGGACCGGAAAATCTCGCCGCGCGCCCTGCTGCGCAACTGGGGCCTCGTGTATCTCGGGAATTTGGTCGGGTCTATCGCGCTGGCTCTGGCCTTCGCTGCAACCGGTTTGCTGGACGGGCCCATGGGGGCCACCGCATCAGCAATCGCAAATGGCAAGGCCGACCTCTCGGCCACCCAAGCCTTTACGCGCGGCGTTCTGTGCAACGCGCTGGTCTGCCTTGCCGTCTGGCTGAGCTTCGCGGCCAGATCGGTGGTGGGCAAGGTCATGGCGGTACTCTGGCCCATTGCAGCATTTGTCCTGTTGGGGCTCGAGCATTCCGTCGCCAATATGTACCTGCTGCCGCAGGGCGCGCTTGCGGGTGCCGACCTCGGTTTTGGCGCGGCCATGGGTAACCTCTTCTGGGTCACGATCGGCAATATTGTCGGCGGCGCAGGCGGCGTCGCGCTTGCCTATCGCTTTGCCTATCTGCGCAATACGCCCGGCTGAGCACGCGGTTTATCAGGTTTAGGGCAGGGATATCCCCACACTCCACCCTTGCACCCCGCTCCACCCTCCTCCACGTTTGAAATCACAAATTGTGATTCCAAACGGCTGCCATGACGAACCCGAAAAACCTGCCCAGCGCGCATGAGGTCCAAAGTGCCATTCACAGGGTGCGCGGCACCCGCGTGGTGCTGGCCGAGGATCTGGCGCAGTTCTACGGAAAATCCGTCAGTGCCTTCAATCAGGCCGTCTCGCGCAACACCAACCTGTTCGAAGGCTACCGCTTTCAGCTTTCCGATGCCGAGGTTGCCGATTTGCAATCACAGAATGTGATTTCAAAACCCAAAGGCCGCGGCGGGCGGCGGGTCAATCCGTGGGTCTATACCGATTACGGCGTGGCCATCGCCTCGGCCCTGTTCAAGGACCCGCGCGCGATCAAGATCACGCGGATGATCACCGAAGCCTTTGTCGATGGCGCGAACGCCCTGGCCGAGACCCCGCGCAGCGTGCCGGAAATCCTGCCCCCCGAACAGGCCCCTGCCCCGCTGCTGCCCAATGGCGACCAACTGCGCGAACTGGCCGAAAACATCCTCGATTCCGGGCAGCAGAGCCTTGTCGATTATATCGCCAACCCCACTACCAAACGCCAACAGGCCGTGGCGGTGATCATGAAGACGCTGGCCGAAACCGCCGGGGAAGAGGTCCGCACCCAACAGGAACGCCTGCGTCTGCGTATCGCCGAACGGCTGGCCACCGGCGATTATGCCAGTGACGACGACCGCAAAGGGTTGTTGGAACTGCTACAGGCGATGAAAGGCTAGACCCTTCCCCCGAATTCAGGGGCGCACGAACTTGGCGCTTCCCACCGACCGTTCGCGCGGCTTCGGCTGGTCCTGCGCCTGCACGCTGGTCGCACGTGGCAGCTCCAGCTCGGCATACCCGCAGGCCACCCCGTCACCATCCGGATCGTTGCGCTCATGATAACCCGGCTGTCCTGCGCGGAACGGCCCGATCCCCATGGCCTGCGTCGCATCACATCCCGCCAGCGCGAACAGGTGGATCACCGCCTCGTCCCGCTCATAGCCCGAGGTGCGCAGAAAGACGCCCGTGGCAATCAGCGCGGTCGTCAGCGGCAGCAGCAGAACCATGACCAGTATCCTCAGCGGGGACAGCGCCTGCCGCCGCGCCGCCTCGGCACGCTGGTGTCGTTTGGCCGAGCGCGGGTTCAGGTCAGGTGCTTCCTGCGTTGGTTTCTTGAACAACATGCCCAGACCAATAAGGGCAATATGTGGCAAAGCCGAGGCAACACAGTTCCACCGGGTTCAAAAAATCTGGCCCGGCCCGAAACCGCCGCCCGCACAGGCACAACGCGGCTTACTGTCAGTGATGTCCGACCGTCACCGGACCACATGCACCGCGCAAGGGGCGTGGCGCACAATATGGGACGCGGTGGATCCCAGCAGCAGATCCTGCATCCCCGGCCGGTGCGAGGCCACGATGATCAGGTCCGGGTGATGCGCCTCGGCCCAGTCCAGAATGGTCCGGCCGGAATGCCCTTCGATCACGACGCCCGTGGCATTCGGCAATTGCGACGCCAGCGTATCAAGCTCTGACTGAATCGCCTTTCGGGCCTCGGTCAGATATTCGGACGGCATGTACGAGATTGCATAATTTGGAATATGCTCAACCACATGCAGCAATGTGACCTGCGCGTCCGGCGTGGCCAGAACCCGGGCCAGTTTCAACGGCCCGGACGTGTCTCTTTCAGCATCGAAAGAGATCGGAACGAGAATGTTGTGATACATAGCATGCGCCTCCGTTTTGCAGGCTTACTTTGAAACAGACATGCACGGCAGGCTTTGATTCAGGTCAGGTAGAGCCAAATGTCTCTGCAACGTCATACATGACCGGCTCAAAGCTCTTGCACAGCTCGTTGATCTTGCGGTTGCGGTCGCGCATCTCGGCGGTCCGCAGCATGGCCAGGAAATCCTCGCGGCGTTGCCATTGCGAATAGTTGGCAATCCGGGTTTGCGCATCATTCACATGAAGCCCGGCAGAAACAAAGCCGGGCTGCTTCGAGATGAACTCGGAATAGGCGTCGGTCAGCGCCTCCAAAAGGTCCTGACAGGTGCCGGGCGTCATTTCAAACGTGGTGATAACTGTCTGAACACTGGCGTTTTTGGCGATTTTCGGCATCGGGATTCTCCATTTCTTTCCCCAAGCCTAGCACATCAGATTGAAACGTCGCCTATTTCCTTGCCGCTGCGCCAATCCGCGCTTTTCTGCGCCCGTTTGTCAGGCGGCTGGCCACCCGGTATGGGCGACCAGCCGCTGTTTCAACGCTCCATGCGCATCGTGACCGAGACTTCGCCTTTCAGGTGATCCGGCCAGCGCAGAATAAGACTGTCACCACTGGCCCCCTGTTCGGTCAAAACATGAGGGACCGAATAGACAAGGTTGTTGAACACCCCGGTCAGCGACCCGATGGCAGTGACCCCATCGCAGCCGCGCGCCTTGCCGCCAAATGGCAATTCCCCGTTTGCCGAAACAGACCAGACATTCGCGACCGAGTTCTGCTGGCTGCGGACGCGCAGCGGGTTCGATGATCTCTTGGCAATCCCGTGATAGGTATTGTTCTCGTAGGTCACGTTCGAATGCCTGTTATTGTCCAGATCGGCAAAAGATGTATCGACCCGTTCCGCCCGATCAATCGAACCGCTGGTGGCACGGAACTTGTTGCCGGTCACCGTCACGCCATTCAGGTAATGGCCAGCGCCATAGGGGCGGATGATAATATAGCTGAACCAGGCCGGTGCATCGCTCGAGAAAAAGATATTGTCCGTGATGCTCATCGAACTGAACGAAAACCCGCTGGTATAGGTGGGCGCCGCATCCCGTTCATTGGTCCATTCGATAAAGCAGTTGTCGACATAGTTCTCGGCAATGGTCGAGGTGTTGTAGGTGCCGATCATGATCAGCCCTGCGGTACGGACCCCCTGCGGGATGCCGTCGCCCTGAAAGAAATGGTTGCCCAGAACCACGTTGGTACCGCCGCCCAGAACGGCAAAATGCTTGAACCGCACCGCCCGATTGTGACGCAGCTTCACGTCGTTCGAGTTGGTGTTCAGCCCGATGGAATTCCGGTCCGTCACGTCAAGCGCTTCTTCTGAGGACAAGAACTGGCAATTGTCGATCAGCAGCCCCTTGCACCCCGTCGCGGTCGAGGTCAGACCCCGATCCTTCGGGCGACTGATAAAACAGTCTTTCAGCGAAAACGTACTGCCCGAAGCCGCCAGACGAATGCCGCTGCACCGGCTGTTGCACTGAAACTCGATCTGCTCCATGCCGAACTTCCGCAACGTATCGAAACCGCTGAAATCCAGCAGGTATTTGAACGACTGAAAGGTAAAGGTCTGGGTACCGGCGGCGTCATAGATGGGCGCGCTCAGGGTCATCTCACCGGCGCCTATGTTCTTCGAGCGCACGTAAACCTCACGCCCGACACCACTGCCCTCAACCAGCGATCCCACGGGAATATTGGCCACATTGGCGACATTGGTCAGACGTGTCTTGTCCAGGGGGTCATAGGTGGCGACAGAGGTGAAGGTTTCTGTGTCCCAGGCGGTTCCGCTTTTGACATCGAACTGCCCGTTGCGGATCACGCGCCGCGTGGAAAAGCCGCTTTGCTTGTTGGGAACCGCAGCGGCCATGTCGATCGGCGCGGAAACTGAAATCTTGCGCCCGCCCAGATCCAGCGAATCGTGGTCCGAATTGTTCAGCAGCGCCTGAAACGCCTTCTTGAAGGCCAGCTCCTCATCTCCGAACGCCTCGATATATGCGGGCAGATGGAAATCCTTGGTCAGCAACAGCATCTTGTCATCCGGCATGGTGACGGTGCCTTCGAATTCAATCTCCGCATCGATGCTGGTGTTCTCCGCAAGGTGATAGGTGCCTTGCGGAACAAAGACCCGGCGGCCACCGGCGGCCTGATCCGCCGCCTCAAACGCAACCGAGTCATCCGTCACACCGTCACCAACCGCACCAAAGTCGCGCACGTCGACCAGGCTGATCATCTCGCGCAGAAAGAACCCGGTGACATCTGTGATCTCAAGATCATCGACGCGCACCAGCGCGCCGTTGGCCCCTTCGAGATCCAGGCCGAAATGCCCGTAAAGGGCGGCCAGCCCCCAGGGCATGTCCACGCCCGGGCGCTGGCCGGTGCCGACAATCGCGGTGATCTCGTGTACCGTGCCATAGCCCGACAGCTGGGTGGCAGGCCCCTGTTCCACAACACCGGCTACGTGCACATCACCCGCGCCACCGGCCCAGGCTGCAATACGCACCGACGGCAACGGACCGCTGATCGCCTTGACCCGGGCTTTGATCTGCAAATAGCAACCGGGCAGGATCGGTGTCTGCCCCATGTAACGCAATTGCTGCGTTGTGTTGACCTTCAGGATTTCAAGACAACCGGCAAAATCCGCATCCGCCGGAACAAATACCCCCGTGCCGGACCCGCCATATGTGGGCGATCCGGGTGTTCCGTCCCCCGCAGACCAAACCGTCAGACCATTCGCGAATTGAGGCGGCATGAACACGATGCCGTCGGTGATTGCCTTGTTCATAGAAAACCCTTTCCCAATCGCGTCGCGCAAATCCGGCGACGCGTCCAAACCCCGTGTTCAGGTCCGCCCCGAACGCGGCAGTCTGGATATCGAAAAGGAATTAATCACGGCTCATATCACCGTGACGGTGGTGTTGCCTCAGGCCGCAGGGTCAGCGGCACCCAACAGTTGCACCCCGTTGATCTTCCAGCCTTCCGTCAGCGGGATCATCTGATAGTCCAGAAGATGCACCCGCCCGTTACCGTCCGTAATCATCACCTTCTGCCACAGCGCGCCATCAACCTCGCGCAGTTCCAGAAAACGCACATCGGCAGGACGCCAGACCATGGGATAGCCATTGCGCACCATCGCGCCGAAATTGTCGGGGTTTCGAAACAGACGCTGGATGCTGGGGCTGGCAAAGGTGAAGGCGGTCGCAAAGTCATCCGCCCGGAAGGCCTGTATCTGCGCCGCGATATTGGCCTCGATCTCGGCACTCTGCGCAAACGCGCCCGACGCCAGCCCGGCGCTCAGGGATAATGCAAGCAATAATCGACGCATGGGGCCACCTCCTGTGCCAAGGATAGCCCCATGCCGGTTCAGGTCAAATCAGACCAGCTCTCCGGCCAGTGCCTTGTCGATCAGCGCGATGGTCTCGGGCACGCCGTAAAGCGCGATAAAACCCCCGAAGCGCGGCCCTTGCGAGGCCCCCAGCAGCACCTCATAAAGCGCCGAGAACCATCCTTTCATTGGATCAAACCGCTCGCGGCCGATGGCATAGACCACCGATTGCAACGCTTCATCCTCGGTCGGGCCATCATACGCCTCAAGCGCCGCTTTCAGCGCTTCCAGCGCCTCGCGCTCCTGATCCGTCGGCGCGCGATGCTTGCGCGTCGGCTTGACGAAATCGTTGAAGTACCGCACGGCGAAACCAGCAGCCTTGTCCAGATCGGGATGGCTCTCTGCCGTTGCCTCGGGCGCATAGCGGCGAATAAAGCCCCACAGCGCCTCCTTGTCTTCGGCACCGGAAACCGATGCCAGATTCAGCAGCATCGCAAAGGGAACGATCAGGGTCGATTCCGGCACGTCGCCGCCGTGAATATGCCAGACCGGGTTGTTCAACTGGGCCTTCAGGTCCTGCCCCGGATAGGCGCGCAGCTGCTGATGATACTCATCATAGGCTTTCGGGATCACGTCGAAATGCATCCGCTTGGCCGTCTTGGGCTTCTGGTACATGAAATAAGCCAGCGACTCGGTCGGCGCATAGGTCAGCCATTCGTCAATCGACACACCATTGCCCGACGATTTCGAAATCTTCTGTCCGTTCTCATCCAAAAACAGCTCATAGCTGAAATGCTCGGGCGCGCGGCCACCCAAGGCCCGGCAGATCCCGTCATAGATCTTTTCGTTGGTCGCGTGTTCCTTGCCGTACATCTCGAAATCAACGCCCAGTGCCGCCCAGCGCGCCCCGAAATCCGGCTTCCATTGCAGCTTCACGTTGCCGCCGGTGACGGGAACGGTCCATTCCTTGCCGTCTTCATCATCGAAGGTAACGGTATAGGTTTCGGCGCAGACCTTTTTCATCGGCACATACAGAACCCGCCCGGTTTCCGGGTGGATCGGCAGGAAGATCGAATAGGTCTGCTGGCGTTCTTCCCGCAGGCTTTTCAACATGATGGCCATCACGTCGTCGTAGCGTTCAACCGCACGCTTCAGAATCTCGTCGAACTGGCCCGAGCGATAAAAGTCGCGCGCCGAGTAGAACTCGTATTCGAACCCGAAGGTATCAAGGAACCGGCGCAACATCGCGTTGTTGTGTTCGCCAAAGCTGTCAAATTCGCCAAACGGATCAGGAACCGAGGTCAGCGGGCGCTGCAAATGCTCTTCCAGCGCCTCGGGGTTCGGCACGTTGCTGGGAACCTTGCGCATCCCGTCCAGATCGTCCGAAAAACAGATCAGCTTGGCCGGGATATCCGACAGCGCTTCAAAGGCGCGCTTGACCATCGTGGTCCGCGCCACCTCGCCGAACGTGCCGATATGCGGCAGGCCCGACGGGCCGTATCCGGTTTCAAACAGCACATACCCCTTTTCCGGAGCACCTTTCTGATAGCGTTTAAGCAACCGGCGCGCCTCTTCAAAGGGCCAGGCCTTGGACGACATCGCGGTTTCGCGCAGTTCAGACATTTCAATGTGCTCCATTGGGGAAACGGTCGCGGCTGCACCACGCAACCCGACCGGGTCCTCCTATTGTGCCAGTGCAGCATGAGTCAATAAAGCACCCGTGTTTTAACTGCCCGGAACCCGTGGAAAACCGCCTTGTCACGGGGTTTTGCCGCTAAATGACTGTACTGCCCGCCCTCAGCCTCTGATCCACGCCAGGAGCGTCCGCAATCCCGTACCGGTTTTTCCATCCGCAAGCCTTACTCCAGCCACACTCATAAGATGGGTTTGGCGCGCGAAACATAAAAGACACGGGCGACAGGCTTTGACCTGACCCGGATATTTCACGTGTTTGCACTGCGGTGCTACGATAGAAAGACGCCGGGAAACCTCCCCGGGACCAAAGGAAACTAGATGCGACGCGAAACCAGCAACCTAATCCGCTTTGTGCTCGAGGATATCGTCCCGCCGATCCTTCGCGACAGCGCCGCTTTTCACTGGCTTGCGCGCCGTGTCTGGGGGGAACACATTACCCGGCTGGCAGCGTTCCGCGAACGCGCGCCTTTTCTGACGGACGAAGAATACGAAACGCTCTACCGGGAACACCCGCGCGTGCATGATGGTACTGACAATTCCGACGCCTGCATTGACCGGATCGCCAGCGACATTGTTGGCAACAGCATCTGCGACGTCGGCTGCGGCACCGGGGCTCTGCTGCAACGCATCCGCGCCCTGCGCCCGGACATCACGGCCATGACCGGTGTCGATTTCGTTATCGATGACGCTGAAGCCATCGAAAACATCAGATATGTTGCCGCCCGGATCGAAGACCTGCCTTTTGAGGATAACAGTTTCGACACGGTCATCTGCACCCATGTGATCGAACATCTGCTGGATTACCGCCGTGCCATCGCTGAATTGCGCCGGGTCGCGCGCAAGCGGGTTATCATCGTGGTCCCGCGCGAACGGGAATATCGCTACAGCTTCAACCCGCATTTCAATTTCTTTCCCTACACCCACAGCTTTCTGCGCGCCGTGCATCCTAGCCCCAGCCTTCACACCTGCGAGGATATCGGGCGTGACATCTATTACTGCGAGGATCGACCGGCCGAGGAATCCACCGGAAAGCCCCTCAAGGATCAGGCTGCATGAGCGCAACCGCACCCACAGCACTGGTCTGGACCGGGCTGCTTCTGACACCTGTCATGATTTCGGTCGGACAGGTATTGTTCAAACTCGCTGGCGGGCGGATCGAGGGTCGCACCGCGACCGGTGCGATGGGGCTGTTGCATACCCTGCTCGACCCTTTCTTGCTCGTCGCGCTGGCGATTTACGGCACTGCAACGATACTCTGGATTTACGTCCTCAGGCATGTGCCGCTGTCGCAGGCCTATCCGTTCATGGCCCTAAGCTTTGTCTTGGTCCCCCTCGCCTCGTGGCTGTTCTTCGGTGAAACGCTGGGGCTGCGCTATTGGATCGGGGCGGGCCTTTTGCTCGGCGGTATGGCGGTAATGAACACCTGACCGGTTCAACCTGCCGCACAGTGGGGCAAAACAAGATGTTGAACCTGCCTTGCCCCCCTTCTATCCTGCGCCATTGACGAACCCCAAGCAGGATGCACCGAATGACCGAGCAAGTTCCCCACCCGATGTCCCCACAGGATTGCCTTGTGGCGATCATGGTTGCGATCTCGGCCTCCGACGAAAACATCCGAACTGCTGAACTAGTCAAGATCGAGGTCGCCGTGAACATGTTGCCGGTCTTCGCCGGGTACGACATCGACCGGATGCGCCACGTGTCGCAGGTCGTGTTTGACCTGTTCGAACAGGAAGACGGGCTGGATGCGCTGTTTGGCCTGATCCGGGACAACCTGCCCGAACGCCTGAACGAAACGGCCTATGCTCTGGCCTGTGACGTCGCTGCCGCTGACGGAACGCTGGCCGAAACCGAACTGCGCCTGCTGGAAGAAATCCGGTACGAGCTGAACATCGACCGCCTGCACGCGGCCGCGATCGAGCGCGGGGCCAGGGCGCGCCATACCGTCTGACGCCCGCTTCAGGCGGGTTTCAGGTTTCAGCTTCCATAAAGTGACCCCCAGCGCTCCAGCAAAGCGCGCTGCAATTTTCGCGATCTGCTGTTCCAGCTGCGTGCACCGTCCGGGCGCTCACGCTGCGCGCGTGGGATCGTTGCGCGATGGTCCACGTCGGCGGTGAATATCGCAAAGGCCAGATCGACCCCGTCCGCAGTCGTCAGGAAACCGCCCAACCCGGATACAAAGTTCAATGTCCCTGTCTTGGCATCAACCTTGATCGGGTGGTTCTTGACGGGCCGCCCGTTCCGGTCGGTCAGTGCAAAAGGTTTCATCAAGGGCCGCAACATCCCCGACTTCTGTGTTGCGACAAGGGCCGCAACCAAATCCTCCGGTACCATGCGCGAGGCATCGCTCAGACCCGAATGATCGACCATGGCGATTCCTGTCACGCCGAAACGACTGGCGGCCCACCGGTTCATCTCGGCTGCCGAATCCGCCAGGGTGTGCGGGTTAACACCGCGCGCCCTGGTCGCGGCCAGCCCGACCATCTCGGCCGTCAGGTTGGTCGAGTATTTCAGCATCCCGCGCAGGACACGATCCAAACTGTCGCTGCGATGCACCACAAGATCGACACCCTGCACGCTCTGGCGTGTCACCTGAACGCGCTTCAAAACGATCCCGTTCGACCGCGCCAAGGTGCGAAATACATCGCCCGCGTACAAAGCGGGCTTGCGCACCGGCAACCAGCGGGCCCCGCCATTGCCCAGCGCGCCCTTGGCCACGGTCCAGCGATCCTGCCGCGCGCTTGCCTGATAGGTATAGATCGGCAGGCTACGATCCTCGACCCGCATGGCCGAGGCATCCACCGCAGGCACATAACGCTCACTGCGGGCATCCATGGTTATGTCATAGCCACTCCCTGCGCGTTTCCATTCGAAATGGACGCGATTGAAGTTCAGGGAAATGCCGCTGACGGCCGGGCTATAGCCCACATGATCCGGCTGCTCGGGATCGATGCTGAACACATAAGGCAACGCCCCGTCGTAAACCCTGAACGCGCCGCGCACTTCGATAATCCCGGCCTCGCGCAAATTGGCCGCCATCGTAGCCAGCGCATCCGTATCCAGCAGCGGGTCACCGCCCCCAACCAGAATCAAATCGCCGTGCAAAACGCCCTTCTCGATCCGGCCATCCGCCACCAGACGGGTCTCGAACCGGTGTTCCGGCCCCAGAACGTCCAGCGCATAAAGCGCGGTCATTGCCTTTCCGACGCTGGCCGGGGGCAGACTTGCGCCCTCGCCAAACACTTCCAGCTGCGCCCCGGTCGCCACATCCGCAACTGCAAACACAACCTCGCCCTTCAGGCCTGCTGCGGCCACCAATCGCTCGGCGCCGCTTAATATGACCCCGCGCGCCTGCGGCCTAAGCGATACAAGCGGCGCCTGCGCAAGGCCCGCTGCCGGGATCAGGGACGCCCCTAATCCCCCCAGAAACAAACGACGTGAATAACGACCAGCCATAGCCGAATTAAAATCCCACAGATCAAAAGCACACAACCACTGTGTTAGATTATGCGCCCGTTGGGGCTATTCCGGCAACACTTCTGCGCCCCATTCGCCGCGCGTCCGGAGTTCGGTCGAACTGACATCGATCATCGGCACGTTCACGAAACACCAGGCCGGAGCCTGCGCCTGCCCCAAAAGGTGCCGCGCCTGCCCGTCAATCCGGTACTTCGCATAAACCCGCGCCGCAGGTGACATCCGGGCCGAGATCCGCTCACCCGGCCGCGCCACCACGCCCACCGGCACAGTGTCCATGATCAGCCGCCAGTCTTTCCAGCGATGAAACTGCGCCAGATTGTCCGCGCCCATCAGCCAGACAAACCGCACCTGCGGGTAAAGCCGCCTGAGCGCTGTCAGAGTGTCCGCCGTCGCCCGCGTGCCGACCAGCGCCTCGATATCCGTCACGTCGACCTTCGGATGCTGCATCACCCGCCGCGCCGCCGCCATGCGCCGCGCGATCGGCGCAGGCCCCCGCTCTTTCAACGGATTGCCGGGTGACACCAGCCACCACGCCCGATCCAACCCAAAGGCCTTCATCGCCTCACGCGTCACATGCACATGGCCCTGATGCGGCGGATCGAATGACCCGCCGAACAACCCAACGACCTGCCCGGGCCGCGCGTAAGGGATGTCGTACCGCTCCATAACCTGCTGATGTTCAGAACCGGGCCGCGTTGTCAATCAATCGGTTGCACGGCGTCGCCCAGCGCAACCCGCCCCGGCCTGACAACTTCGGCGCACCATCCCCCATGCCCCCGCACGGCAGAATAGCCGCCCTTGCCCAGCGCCTCTTCCATCCGGCTGCATGGCGCACAGATCACGGTAAAGCGCAAAACCGCCTCACCCACCTGCACCTCACGCCCCTTGAGCGCGGCCAGATTGATGCCCGAAACCACCAGATTGCGCCGCAGGGTTTCGGGGGCAACCGGTCCTTGCCCCAGATAAGAGCCAATGGCCGCCAGATGCTCCCGCTGGATCAAAGAAACCGCCCGCTTACCCACACGGCCCCGGTCACCGTCGAGCCCATCGGCTGCGACCACCGCCTCCCTCACCACCTCCACCCCAACCCGCCGCTCGGGCCGCAGGCCAATCCACTCCACCCGCCCCGGTTGCGCCCAGCCTGATATCAGTTCCGCCAGTTCCACCACTTCATGCCCCTCATACAGCCCGGCAAACCTAGCCCATACGGATTCGGGACGAAATTCACAAAACCACCAGCTTGCCCCGCCCGCCCCGCTCGGATATCCAGCGTTTCAACCCAAATTCCCGACCCAGAGGACGCGACATGGCCGCCTATCAATATGTCTACCACATGCAGGGTGTCTCCAAGACCTATCCCGGTGGCAAGAAGTGCTTTGAAAACATCCACCTCAGCTTTCTGCCCGGTGTGAAAATCGGTGTTGTCGGCGTCAACGGCGCGGGTAAATCGACGCTGATGAAGATCATGGCCGGCCTCGACACTGACTTCACAGGTGAGGCATGGGCCGCCCAAGGTGCCAAGGTCGGTTACCTGCCGCAGGAACCGCAGCTGGATGAAACGCTCACCGTCCGCGAAAACGTCATGCTGGGCGTGGCCGCGAAAAAGGCCAAGGTCGACCGCTTCAACGAGATTGCCATGGAGATCGCCGAGAATTACTCGGACGAGCTGATGGAGGAAATGACAACCCTGCAGGACGCCATCGACGCGGAAAACCTCTGGGACCTCGACAGCCAGATCGACGTGTCGATGGAGGCACTGCGCTGCCCGCCGGACGACGCCAACATCGCCAACCTTTCGGGCGGTGAAAAACGCCGCGTGGCGCTCTGCAAGCTGCTGCTCGAAGCGCCCGACATGCTGCTGCTCGACGAACCGACCAACCACCTCGACGCCGAGACCATCGCCTGGTTGCAACAGCACCTGATCGACTACAAGGGCACCATCCTGATCGTCACCCACGACCGTTATTTCCTCGATGACATCACCGGCTGGATCCTCGAACTCGATCGTGGCCGCGGCATCCCTTACGAGGGCAACTACTCCGCATGGCTGGAACAAAAAGCCAAACGGCTGGAGCAGGAAGCCCGCGAGGACAAATCCAAGCAGAAGACCCTGCAACGCGAACTGGAATGGATGCGTCAGGGCCAGAAGGCCCGTCAGGCCAAATCCAAGGCCCGGATCAACGCCTATAACGAGCTGGCCGAACAGTCCGAGCGCGAAAAGCTGACCCGCGCCCAGATCGTCATCCCCAACGGCCAGCGCCTCGGCGGCAAGGTGATCGAGGTCGAGGGCCTGTCGAAGCACATGGGCGACAAGCAACTGATCGAAGGGCTGGATTTCGCCCTGCCCCCCGGCGGCATCGTCGGCGTCATCGGCCCCAACGGTGCCGGTAAATCGACGCTCTTCAAGATGCTCACCGGTCAGGAACAGCCCGACAGCGGCACCATCACGTTGGGCGACACGGTCGAGCTGTCTTATGTCGACCAGTCCCGCGACGACCTGAAAGACAACGACACCGTGTGGGAGGCGATCACCGGCGGTGCCGAGATCATTCAGCTGGGCGACGCGCAGGTCAATTCCCGCGCCTATTGCTCGTCCTTCAACTTCAAGGGCGGCGACCAGCAGAAAAAGGTCTCGCTGCTATCCGGGGGTGAGCGCAACCGCGTCCACATGGCCCGCCTGCTGAAAGAGGGCGGCAACGTCCTGCTGCTTGACGAACCCACAAACGACCTCGACGTCGAAACCCTGCGTGCGCTGGAGGACGCGCTGGTCGATTTCGCTGGCTGCGCCGTCGTCATCTCACACGACCGCTTCTTCCTCGACCGGATTTGCACGCATATTCTGGCGTTCGAGGGCGATGCCCATGTGGAATGGTTCGAGGGCAACTTCGAGGATTACGAAGAGGATAAGAAGCGGCGGTTGGGGCCTGATGCGCTGGAGCCTAAGCGGTTGAAGCATAAGAAGTTTGCGCGGTAAACTTTGTCAATAACTTGGGAAAGAACACCTGAAGACGTCCCCTTTCTGGACGGCGAGAGAACGATTGATTTCGTCATAGGCGAATACGACTATTCGTTGACACTTCGACCTCTCTCGCCCAACAAGCTGCTTTTCGCGGATGACAGCCGAACCGAAGATTGGATCGTGGAAATTGTCAAAACAAATGGAGAATTGCTGCAGTTGCATGGATGTGCGTTCAGCGTTCCTGGCGCGGAATACACCGACTGCTGGTTCGAATTGGAAGTAGGCTCAGTAGCCAAGGTTACCTATTGGGGAGACCAAACTTTACTGAGAACCGACAAATCCAAACAAGCTTAGCAAGCGTAAGTTGAGTGCTCGCTCCCTTCACGCCAACTGGTAGGCCGGGCTTCAGCCCGACACGACTCGAAACACCCACAGGCGAAAGAAACGCAAAATCAGGAGTTTTTCTTTGTTCTCAAAGATAATTGCGACAGTGTTCATCTCAGCCATTCTTGGATCGTCGGGACAGGCCGAAACAATTCTCGTTCCAGCACTTCCCGACGGGCAAGTCGACGCGACTGCGGTGTTCGAATCCCTGACTATTAATAACAGCGAGTTCGACGGGGACGATCCGAATTTGTAATGGGGTGACGTACTCGGGAAGCGCTTTGGTGCAATCTTCGGCTCGCCTCCGTCTAAACAAATTTTCTCATTAACCATTGGGGTAGAAGAGCTTCCAGAGCCAGTGGTTCACTTGCTCGCGAATATACTAACAGCAAACCATTGCGCCAAAGCTGAGTTCGGTGGAATCAACATAGACTGGGCGGGTACCGCAATTCGTTTCGAAGGTGAACCATTCGACGGTGGGTGGTCAATGAAAACAGCGTGCCGAGACAAACTGGAACTAGATTGAGGAGTGTCAGAAAACGGAAGTTGGTCAGGCAACTGGAAGGCAAGCCTTTGGAAGGGTTTCTCAGAGTCAAACCAGAACGCACTTTGGATCAAGCGTAGGATGGGTGCTCGCACCCATCACCCCTTGCCCGTAGGCCGGGCTTCAGCCCGGCAAATCTGCCGGATTTCACAACGGGCAGAACTGTCGGTATCGGTGCCGGGCTGAAGCCCGGCCTACGGTTTGCCCTGTTCACGCCTATGGTGAACCGCGCCTTGATCGCACCCCACCGCGTGGAATAATCCGCATCGCCCGGCGGCAAGGTTCACACCGCGTGCGCATGATCCGGCAACACCACAAACGCATCACACCAAAACGGACGCTCCCACTGCGCTTCGGCAAAAGCCGCGCGCAGATGTGCGACCTCGCGGATCAACAGGTCCGATGACCGGTCGGCCAGCGACACCGTAATGAAATATCTGGCTCCGGGAATGCGGGCGCGGCGATAATCACTCATGCGCGCAAGGTGGCGCAGGTATGACTACCAAGTGTTTAACACGCGCCTTTGCAGGCAACTGCCGCAGGTCGCATGCTCCACCAACCTCCAGAGTCCCATATCACAGCATTCAAGGATGATTGCAGGCGCGGCGCTTATCCGAACCGGTTGCCGCGCAGCCGTCCGACGCCGAGCAACCCCGTCAGCGCCCCAAGCAGCAGCAGCCAACTGGCCGGAAGCGGAACGGCCGAGACGTTCACGTCCACCGGCGTTTCTTCGGTCCCGGGCTCATTGCACCACAGCTCACAGAACTCGGGCCCTGATTCCTCCACGACCTCCGTCCGTTCAGTCAGTATCTCGGGCAAATGCTTGGGTCCACCAAGCTCGACAAGACGACGACGTCTTTCATTACGGCGCGGGTTCTCTTTCGCGAAGACCGGAGCCTTCAGCTCGTGTTCAAATTCGAACATGTTGTAGAGTTTGAGCCCGCCTTCACGCGCGCCCGGCATAAAATCCTCTGTTTCATATGGAACAGTCAGGGCCTGCGCGGCTCCGGCCCAGCACAACAAGGTAATCGTATAGACAGCTTTCATATCCGCCCCCACAGCTGCCACGCAGTATAGCACCAGATCGCAAATTTTTCAAACATAGCGATTTATGAATAAAAACCGCCAGTTGTGAGGGGAACCCACGCTGAACCGGTCAGAATGACACTGGTCCTGAACACGTGCCTGCGACGAAAAAGTGTCACCCTCCCGCGCAGGCGTGGCACGTGGCGACCGCTCCGCATGGCCGACCGGGAAGGTGTGAGTCCGGGTTTCTCACTGCTGTCGCGCGCGTCAACAGACAGGGTGACCAGAGCACCCAGAATGCTGTCAAACATCGCCAAAATCAGCCTGAAACCCATCAGCGGATTCTTGTACAAATCAAGCTATCTGCCCTCTGGCACTAGTACAATCCGTACAAACCACTCTTGCCACAGGCTTACCTCAATGCCATATGCAGGGTGCTAACGTTTTTCTATTTCGACCTACTGTCTCCTTCTACGGCGCTCAGTCTATCGATACAGACATACGACGCCAGGCTGCCGCAACTCCGTGGGCAGCACCAAACAGGAGACACGGATATGCCAGCAGGCACCGTAAAATGGTTCAACACCACTAAAGGTTACGGCTTTATTGCGCCAGAAGATGGCGGCAAGGACATCTTCGTCCACATCTCGTCCGTCGAACGCTCGGGCCTGACCGGTCTGGCCGACAACCAGAAAGTCACGTACGAACTGCGTTCGGGTCGTGACGGCCGCGAGAGCGCCGACAACATCCAGCTTGCATAAGCTCTTGAAAGGGTGAGGGAAATTCCTCACCCTTTTGTTCAACCGCTGCCGTTTCAGGTGGCCGATTGATCACATCACGGATGCGTGATGCTTGCCCCAGAATTGACCAAATAACATATCATGATGAAACTGGTTCTTGGGTTTCTTTGGTCAATTGATGAGGGTTTCGATGTTTACACGCCGAGTTTTTCTGGCCGGAACAGCAGCCACGCTGCTGCCGGGCATCGCCAGCGCCAAGAAAGCGGTCGAGTATGATCCGACACCGCAATTCGTGCGCATCAAAAAGCAGTTCCTGCCCGGGCAGCTGCTGGTCGCCCCCCGTTCATTCTATCTTTACTATGTCACCGAACCACGCAAAGCGATCCGCTATGGCTGCGGTGTCGGCAAGGCAGGTCTGGAATTCACCGGCACCGCTACTATCGATGTGAAAAAGGAATGGCCGACCTGGCGCCCGACCCAAGAGATGATCCAGCGCGATCCGGTGGCCTATGCAAAATTCAAGGACAATGACTATGTCCAGCCGGGAGGTGGGGATAACCCCCTCGGCGCGCGTGCGATGTATTTGTTCCAGAACGGTGTCGATACCTATTTCCGAATCCATGGCACGACCCAGCCACAAACCATAGGCAGGGCGGTGTCAAACGGGTGTATTCGGATGCTGAATGAACATGTCATCGATCTGTATAACCGGGTCCCTATCGGAACGGTTGTCACGGTCGTCTGATCGCTATCGCGGGAATGGCTAACCTTCCCCGCCCGCCTGCGTCACAAGTTGCAACACAGAGGGGCCCAGCGCTTCGACGATCTTCGCCACCCCGGCCGCATTTGGATGAATGCCGTCCGATTGCATGAATTGCGATACGGCTGCGGGGTCACCCTCCGCTGCAAGCCCTTCAAAGAAACTGCTGAAAAACAGAACTTCAAACTCCTGCGCCAGTGCAGGGTAAATGCCATCGAACGCCTGCTTGTATTCAGCGCCGTAGTTGCCCGGCGCCTGCATTCCGATCAACAAGACAGGAACCTTTGTATCGCGTGCAACCTGAAGTATCTTGCGCAGATTGGCTTGCGAAACTGCAGGATCGATCCCGCGCAACACGTCATTCCCGCCTAAGGCAACGATCAGTCCGTCCACATCGGGTGTCAGGGTCCATTCTACCCGCGCAGCGCCACCCGCCGTTGTATCGCCCGAAACGCCTGCGTTGATAACGCGAACATCTTCGCCCTTCGCCTGCAACCAACGGTCAAGCTGGGGAACAAACCCGTTCTCCTCCACCAGCCCGTAGCCTTGCGTCAGCGAGTCCCCAAGGGCTGCGATCACCACCTGATCGGCTGTGGCCGCAAAACCGCAGAACACAAATGGACTTGCCATCAAAACCTTGCGCAATACGGTGATCACTCCATATCCCAAAAACCGCTCCTTTATCGGGAAGACCCATGACGCCTGCTGTTCTCGCTCTTCAGAATGCCGCTTTATCGCTGGATGGCAATGCCGGGCGGGTCGATATTTTGCATGACATCACGTTGACCGTGAACAGGGGGGAAACGCTGGGGCTGATCGGGCCATCGGGGTCGGGAAAATCGTCGCTGTTGATGCTGATGGGTGGGTTGGAACAGGCAACAAGTGGTCAAATCTTGGCCTTGGATCAGAATTTGACAAGCATGGACGAGGACGCCCTGGCGCGGTTTCGGCGCGACAACATGGGCGTCGTGTTTCAGAATTTCCACCTGATCCCAACGATGACCGCGTTGGAGAACGTGGCGACACCGCTGGAACTGGCGGGGCACAAAGATGCGTTCGACCGGGCCGAGACTGAACTGAATGCCGTGGGGTTATCCCATCGTCGCGATCATTACCCGGCGCAGTTGTCGGGCGGCGAGCAGCAACGAGTTGCCCTGGCGCGTGCATCGGCACCACGCCCCAAGATCTTGCTGGCGGACGAACCAACCGGGAATCTGGACGAGACAAACGGTGCCGCGATTGTTGATTTGCTGTTCGGGCTTCGGCGCAAATATGATGCGACGCTGGTTCTTGTAACGCACAGCCGTTCACTGGCTGAACGATGTGACCGGGTGATCAGGCTGCGCGACGGCAGGATTGCCGAAATAACCCGGCAGGAGGCCGCAGAATGAGCCTTCGGCTGGCCGCGCGGCTGGCCCGTCGAGAACTGCGCGGGGGCCTGCGCGGCTTTCGCATCTTTCTGGCCTGTCTGGCCTTGGGCGTCGCAGCCATCGCAGCCGTCGGATCGGTGAGTCAGGCGATTCAGACCGGGCTGACCCGTGAAGGCGCATCCCTGCTGGGCGGCGATGCCGAGCTTGAGTTCACCTATCGTTTTGCTACTGAGGCCGAGCGCCTCTGGATGCAGCAGTCATCCGAACAGGTGTCAGAAATTGTCGATTTCCGCTCGATGGCGGTTGTGCCCCGCGACGCCGGGCCGGAACGTGCGCTGACCCAGGTCAAATCCGTCGATAAGGCTTACCCGCTCATCGGATCGGTCAAACTGGAGCCGGGCATCACGCTGGACGACGCCCTGAATGGCAGGTCCGGATTACCCGGTGCCATTATGGAACCCGTTCTGATAGACCGGCTTGGTTTGTCGGTCGGTGATCACTTCGCGCTTGGCACGCAAGAGTTCATTCTGATGGCCGCACTTCGGAATGAACCCGACAGCGCCGCGGCTGGTTTTGCCTTGGGGCCACGTACAATGGTGCGTACCGAAGCGTTGCAGGCATCTGGCCTGCTGGAGCCCGGAACGCTTTTTTCGACCAGGTACCGGCTGACCTTGCCCCAAGACGCGAACCTGTCGGAGGTGTCCGCAAGAGCCAGCGCGGCGCTTGAAGGCTCGGGGATGCGCTGGAGCGATGCGCGCAACGGCGCGCCGGGCATATCGGAATTCGTCAACCGCCTGAGTGCCTTTCTGGTCCTTGTCGGATTGTCGGGGCTTGCCGTCGGTGGCATCGGTGTGTCCGCCGCCGTGCGAGCCTATCTGAGTCAGAAAACGGAAACCATTGCGACATTGCGGACATTGGGGGCGGATCGCTCCACCATTTTTCAAACTTACATGATTCAGATCGGGGTGCTGTCCCTGACTGGCATTGTAATTGGGCTGGTACTGGGCGGGATGGCACCGCTTTTGCTGGCACCGCTGCTGGAATACCAGTTGCCCGTTCCAGCAGTGTTTTCTCTGTATCCGCAACCGCTGATAGAGGCTGCGCTTTATGGCCTGCTGACAGCATTTCTTTTCACGCTCTGGCCGCTGGCCAGAACCGAAGATGTGCGCGCCGCAACCCTGTTTCGCGATGCGCTGAGTGCGGCTCGTCCCATCCCACGCGCAATTTACGTCGTGGCAAGCGGGATTGGATTGGCGTCCCTGATCGCGATTGCGTCCTGGTTCAGCGGCTCAACGCGCCTAACCCTGTGGACCAGCGGCGGACTTGCGGGCGCACTGATCCTGCTGGCGCTCGCAGCCCATGCCATTCGCAAACTGGCACGGGCTGGGACACCTTTGGCGCGGGGCCGCCCTGCCCTGCGATGGGCTTTGTCCGCCATCTCTGATCCGCGTGAGGGTGCGGGGTCAGTGGTTTTGTCACTTGGTCTGGGTTTGTCAGTGCTGGCGGCGGTTGGGCAGATTGACGGCACGCTGCGCAACGCGATCTCCGGCAATCTGCCGGATGTCGCGCCCTCATACTTCTTTGTCGATATTCAAAAAGACCAGATGCCCGGTTTTACCGAACGGCTGCAAACCGATCCTGCTGTCAGCCGCATTGAAAGCGCACCAATGCTGCGGGGCATCATCACCCAGATAAACGGTCGCCCTGCGCGCGAGGTGGCCGGAGATCATTGGGTTCTGGAGGGAGATCGCGGCGTCACCTATTCAGCCCGCCCCCCGGCAAATGCACGGGTGACAGCGGGGGAGTGGTGGGCAGAGGATTATTCTGGCGCACCACAGATCAGCTTTGCAGCCGAAGAAGCCGAAGAGATGGGTCTGAAACTGGGCGATCAGGTAACTGTCAACATCCTGGGGCGGGATATCACCGCAGAGCTGACCTCAACCCGAGAGGTGGATTTTTCCACAGCGGGTATGGGTTTTGTCATGTCGATGAACCCGTCGGCACTGGCGGGTGCGCCACACAGCTTTATTGCGACGGTATATGCAGAAGAACAGGCCGAAGCCGCCATTCTGCGAGATCTTGCAGGCCAGTTCCCGAACATCACGGCCATCCGTGTGCGCGACGCAATTGACCGTGTTTCGGGCCTTTTGGCAGGGATCGCCGCCGCAACCTCGTATGGCGCGGGCGTGTCTTTGTTGACAGGATTCCTGGTGCTGATCGGGGCGGCAGCCGCCGGCGAACCCGCCCGCAGATACGAGGCGGCAATCCTCAAGACGCTGGGGGCTGACCGTGGCCGCATCCTGCGCAGTTTTGGACTACGCTCGGTCCTGCTGGGCGCCGCAGCGGGCTGCGTCGCCTTGCTGGTTGGCATCCTGGGCGGATGGGCTGTGGCCACCTACATCTTCGACACAGGTTTTACCGTGATCTGGTCTTCGGCCTTTGGCATCGTTCTGGCCGGTGTCGGCGTCACGCTCTGCGCAGGTTTCGCATTCGCGCTGCGCCCTCTCTCTGCCCGGCCAGCCCGCATTTTGCGGGCCAGCGACTAAGGTCAGCGTACGCAGGCCACGGGCTGCAACAGCTTCAGCAACGGGTCGTTGTCACAAACCAGCGCATCCAACGACACTTCGTCCAGAGATGCATAGAAAACTTCCGCCGCATCCTGCAATGCCAGCCGCAGCCTACAGGCATCGGTCAAAGGACAGGTGTTGTCCGCATCCGCAAAACACTCGGCGATGGGCAAGGCCCCTTCGACGTGCCTGAACACCGCGCCGATCCGGATTTGGCTTGCCGGACGCGCCAACGACATACCGCCGTTGCGGCCGCGCTGAGTGCTCAGGTAATTCAACTGGCTTAACTGGTTGATCACCTGAGCCAGATGGTTTTCCGAGATGTTGCAGACTTCGGCGATCTCGGCTTTGGTGACCAGCCGGTCCGGGTGTGCGGCGCAATACATCAACAGGCGCACAGCGATATTCGTCCGTTTGGTAATCCGCATGAAGGCCTCCCTGAATAAAAGATGAAGCCTTATTGCATGTCGCGGAAAAAAGCGGTTTGACATACATCAATCGACCCAAAGGACACCTCTCGCATGGCCGACCCCTATTTCTTTGGTTATGGAAGCCTTGTGAACCTCGCCACACATGATTTTCCCGACCCCCGCCCAGCAAAACTGAAGGGGTGGAAACGCGCATGGCGACACACTGATCTGCGCCCGGTCGCGTTCCTGACAGCTGTCCCGGACCCCGAGTCTGAGATCGAAGGCATGATCGCACATGTCCCCAAGAACGACTGGGCTGCGCTGGATGAACGGGAATGGGCCTATGACCGAATTCCGGCAACCCGGTCGGTTTCACATCCGCTGAAACATGAAGTTGAAATAGCTGTCTACGCCGTCCCGCAGGATCGGCACAACGAGCCCAGCAACCGCCATCCCTTGCTGCTCAGCTATATCGACGTTGTTGTTCAGGGTTATTTGCGGGCGTTCGGAGAAGACGGGGCAGACCGGTTCTTTGCAACAACCAGCGGCTGGGATGCCCCGATCCTGAATGACCGGGCCGAGCCACGTTACCCGCGACATCAACAACTCAAACCTGTCGAGCGTGATTTTGTCGATGACCGCCTGACCGGTTTGTCGGTTCGGATTGAACAACCGGTTTGACGACAAAGGGCCACTCCGAAGGCGTGGCCCTTAAATGTCGCGTACTACCGCGTTAGACGCGCGCGCGGATCACCTGCAGCAACGGCAGCAACGCCGCCATTTCCGGGCCACGTTCTGCACCTGTCAACGCCTTGCGCAGCGGCATGAACAGGCCTTTTCCCTTGCGGCCTGTTGCCTCTTTCACGGCATTGGTCCAGGCTCCCCAGGTTTCACCATCGAACGGGCCTTCGGGCAGCAGCGACATGGCCTGAGCGATGAATTCGCGATCTTCATCGGCAACCAACGGTTCGGCGCCGTCACGGCACAGGTCCCACCACCCTTTGAGGTCGGCCAAAGTGATGATGTTTTCGCGCGCCATGGCCCAGAACGGTTCGGCCAGTTCGGCAGGCACCCCGGCATCCGCGACAGCATCGGCCACATTCGCCAGCGGCAGCGATTGCAGGTATTTGGCGGTCAGCGGGAACAGGTCCTGCACGTCGAACTTGGTCGGCGCGGCACCAAACCGGCTCACGTCAAAGCCGTCGATCAACTCGGCCATATCCGAGCGCAGCTCGACCGGATCGGACGAACCCAGTCGCGCCATCAGGCTCAGCAGTGCCATCGGCTGCACGCCCTGTTCACGCAGATCGCGCAGGGCCAGCGTACCCAGGCGTTTCGACAGAGCTTCGCCCTGCGGGCCGGTCAGCAGCGAGTGATGCGCAAAGCGCGGGCAATCCCCGCCCAGTGCCTTGATGATCTGAATCTGGGTCGCAGTGTTGGTCACGTGATCCGAGCCGCGCACGACATCAGTCACGCCCATTTCAGTGTCATCCACCACCGACGCAATCGTATAAAGAACCTGCCCATCACCACGGATCAGAACCGGATCAGAGACCGAGGCCGCATCGATCGAGATGTCGCCCAGAATTCCATCGGTCCACTCGATCCGTTCGTGATCCAGCTTGAAACGCCAGACACCGTTGCCACGTTCAGCGCGCAGCGCATCCTTCTCGGCATCCGACAGGTTCAGCGCGGCTCGGTCATAAACCGGCGGTTTGCCCATGTTCAGCTGTTTCTTGCGCTTCAGGTCCAGCTCGGTCGGCGTCTCAAACGCTTCATAGAACCGCCCCATCGCGCGCAACTTGTCAGCCGCTTCGGCGTAGCGGTCCAAACGCTCGGATTGACGCTCGACACGATCCCAGTGCAAACCCAGCCATTCAAGATCCTGTTTGATGGCATCGACATATTCCTCTTTCGAGCGTTCGGGGTCGGTGTCATCGATGCGCAGGATGAACGTACCGCCCGACTTGCGGGCGATCAGATAGTTCATCAGGGCGGTGCGCAGGTTGCCCACATGGATGTAACCGGTGGGCGACGGGGCGAAACGGGTGGTGGTCATGGGTGTCTCCTGTTGGCGCGGCTCTTGTCACATGGGCGCGTTTTTGTCCAGCCGCCGCTTGATCCATCAGGTGATTCAACGCGGTTCCACGGGCCATATCCTGCCAAGGTCGTCCAACCCGGCGCGAATGAGTTCCGACAGAACCTGCATGTCGATATCCGCCAGCTTGTTCACATACAGGCAGGACTTGCCCAACTTGTGCTTACCCAACCGGGCCAGAATGCCGCCAAAATCCGCGTAACCCGGCATGATATAAATCACCAGCGCCGACTTGCGCGGGGAAAATCCGGTTGCCAGAAAATCGCCCTCTCGGCCCGAGGCGTAGCGATAGTGATAACGGCCATACCCTATCATCGACGGCCCCCACATGACCGGATCAAATCCGGTGGTAGCCCGAAACAGGTCGTCCAGAGCGCGCGTCTCTTCGGCCCGACGTTCTGATTGGACCGAATTAAGGAAGTCTTCTACACTTTGATCCGTTGGAACGGTTTTGTTCTGCGATCGCGACATGAACAAAAATTAACACGTATTGTTCATCCATGCACCCTGCGTGGATGTCGTAACATCTGGTCAGAATCTCACACCGTTCTAGTTTTTCTAAAGGTGTTCTGACAGGGAGAACGATAATGACGATCAAACTTACTCGCCGTGCCGCCTTGGGAACCGCTGCCGCCTTGCCGTTTGCCACGGCAGCAGCGCCGGTTTTGGCCGCAGGCTCTGACGCCAAGGCCAACTCGACCATCGCCAAGTCATTCCATGTCGGCGACTTTACCGTCACGACCTTGCTGGATGGCAGCCTGCCCCGCGATGGCGCCCAGGATATCTTTGGCGGCGGAGCGTCAGATGAAGACTTCGCAAAGGTTTCGGCCGAGAACTTTATTCCCGCCGACACCGCCCAATTCTTCTTTACCCCCTCACTGGTCAACACCGGATCGGAACTGGTATTGTTCGACACCGGTCTTGGGCAGGGCGGCATTCAGGCCGCTTTGGCCGATGCAGGTGTCAGCCCGGATCAGATCGACGTTGTCGTACTGACCCACATGCATCCCGACCATATTGGCGGCATGACAACGGATGGCGCACCGACCTTTGCCAACGCACGCTATGTGACTTCGGCAACGGAATACGATTTCTGGTCCGCGCAGGAGGCCGGAAACAATGTCGGTGATCTTGTGGCCGCAAAAGTCACACCGATGGCCGAGAAGATGAGCTTTGTCGGTGATGGAGAGCAAGTGGCGTCAGGCATAACTGCGGTTGCGGCCCACGGCCATACCCCGGGTCATACGGTTTATCATCTGGAGAGCAACGGACAGCGCCTTCTGCTGACAGCGGACTTGGCCAACCATTACGTGTGGTCCTTTGCCCATCCGGAATGGGAGGTTCGGTTTGACATGGACAAGGCCGCCGCAACCGCCGCGCGCCGAAACGTTCTTGGCATGCTGGCAGCCGACAAGGTGCCGATGGTCGGCTATCACATGCCCTTCCCTGCCGCGGGCTTTGTCGAGACACGGGGCGAGGGCTTCCGCTTTGTTCCAGTCAGCTATCAGATGATGGGCTAAGCCCCTAGTAACCTGGATCCGGTCGCACTTTTGAGCCGTCAGTGAACCGAGACAGACGGAACGCGGTCGGATCCACACAAGGGGTTGAATCAGTGACAAGGTCCGCTGTCAGGCGGCCGGCGCCGGGCCCGATGCCAAAGCCGTGGCCGGAAAAGCCCGTGGCGATATACATACCCGGTACGTCATCCACGCCCGAGATTACGGGAATGGCGTCGGGGGTGACATCAATCATACCCGCCCAACTTTGGACGATTTCACTGTCCAGCAAAGCAGGAAATCCTTTTCGTGCACTGGCCCAGGCTTGTCGCAAAAACTTCTGCGAAGGTTCAGGATCCAAAACCCGGCACAGCTCGAACGGGGTTATGTCGGTCGGCAACCATCTTCTGTTTTGACGGGCCTCGATAGCCCACTGATTTGACCAGCGAAAGCGCAGGGATTTCCATTCCTGCGCAAAGGCAAAGCGAAACTGCAACCCCAGCCGGAAACTGTCCGGTACGATATCGACCGTGTTCTGATGTCCGGACGCGATGGTGTGCCCCCCATCAGCGCGCTTTCGGATCGCAACATCATCCGACCATAACGCAGTTTCGGGCCCATCTTTCACCGGAGAAGTCCGCAGAACCGTATTCAGAACCTTAAGCTGCGGCAGGTTGATACCTGCATTTCCCGCAAACAAACGCGACCACGCGCCCCCCGCCAGAACCACGCGCCCGCAGGCGACCTTGCCGCGCTCGGTGAATACACCAGCAATACGCCCATCCTGAATGTCTACACTTCGCACGGCGCAGCCTGTCATGATTACAGCACCCAGACGCCGTGCGGCTTCGGCTATGGCCGGGGCAGCCCATTGCGGCTCGGCGCGCCCGTCCTGCGGCATGTACAGGGCAGATGTCAGGCCGGTTTCATGCCCGTGCAACAACTCTGCCAACTCGCGTCCCGACACCATTTTTGCCCCGGTCTGTAATCCTTCTACATGGCGCATCCAACGCTTCAGATTGACTTCGCCCCGCTTGCCGGACGCGCCAAAAAGAATGCCGGATTGCGTATATCCGGTATTGCCATCCAGGCGGGCATCAAGGGTCGGCCATATCCGCAACGCCTCTTGCATCAGGGGAATTTCGCGGGGGTCTCGCATACCCAAACGCACCCACCCCCAATTGCGCGAGCTTTGTTCAGCCGCAATCTGTCCCTTTTCGCACAAAAGGACGGAAGCTCCGCGTTCTGCCAGTTCCAGCGCTGTTGAAACGCCGATTATGCCGCCGCCAACAACGACGACATCAACAGATTTGGGAAGGGCAAGATTGGATTCTACGGGGTTCGGTTTTGGTGCCGTCATAAATACGCATTACTCTGTCGCCTGAACCCGTATGGGGACCAAGGTCTAGAAGTTTGGCAACACGAATTGTCGCAATGTTGGCACTATTTATGACGCCTGTGGCCCAGACGCCAACGGCATCGAAAATCCTCAGCACATCACGCTGCGCCGGACAGTTCCGCCCATTTCTGACGCAGCTTCGCGGTCAACCCGGTGTCTTTTTGCACGGTCTGGGCGGTTACGTCCTTCTGCGGCAACAAGCTTGGAAACTCAGCCCGAAGCGACGCCGCTGCCTGTTCGTCGGACAGCCGCTGTTCATTCAGGACACCGACAATCGCCGCTTCCAGCTTTTCCTCATCCAACTCCTGCGGCGGAGATTCCATCGTCCGCCGTTTCAAAAGAGCATGATGCGATCTCTGATATTCACTATACATGTCAAAACCAAACCATTTACTCAGACATCCAACCCCGGATGCGTCACACTTCATCAAAATCGGCTTGCGACTTTGAGAATTGCATCGCACCAGCCCCACATAGGGCAATTTTCAAGCTGAAATGTGGCAGAAAGTTGTCACTGCAACAAGTCAAAGGCCGGATTTTGTTCCTCTGGCAGGCCCAAAACGAGAAATCGGAAAACAATCAAAAGGAGGGAAACTTTACTGTTTCCAATGCAACGCGCGAATTGCGGCAATCAGGGGCGATCGCGCCAGCGATTCACAATTGGATACCGCCGGTCCAGCCAGAACGCGCGGTTGCTCAGGCGCGTACCGGGGGCGGACTGGAACCGTTTATACTCGCTGATATAAACCAGATGCTCGACCCGCTGAGCATCTGCTTCGTTGTACCCGGCGGCGACGCAGTCCGCGATCGATCCGTCCTGATCGACCAGGATCTCAAGTATTCCGTCCAGCACCGGGTAATCCGGCAGGCTGTCGCTGTCTTTCTGATCTTCGCGCAGTTCCGCACTGGGCGGTTTGTCGATGACAGAGGGACGGATCACTTCGCCTGCAGGGCCCATCATCCAGTTGCGGTGATTGGCATTGCGCCAGCGGCAGGTTTCAAACACACGGGTCTTGTACAGATCCTTGATCGGATTATAGCCGCCGTTCATGTCGCCATAGATCGTGGCATAGCCCACGGCGACCTCGGATTTGTTGCCGGTGGTCAACAACATTTCGCCGAACTTGTTCGAGATCGCCATCAACAGCAACCCGCGCAGGCGGGATTGAATGTTTTCTTCGGTCAACCCTTCATCCAGCCCTGCAAACAACGGGGCCAAAGTACTGGTGACGGCTGCGCGGCTGTCCGAGATCGGCACGTAGTCATAATGGACGCCCAGCGCTTTGGCGACCGCCTCGGCATCGTCAAGCGAGGCCTGACTGGTGTACTCCGACGGGAGCATCACGCAGCGGACATTTTCGGCCCCGATGGCATCGACTGCAATGGTCGCGACCAGCGCGGAATCAACCCCGCCGGACAAGCCCAGCAGCGCCTTTTTGAAACCGGTTTTCCCCATGTAGTCGCGAAGAGACTGCACCATCGCGCGGTAATCCTGCTCCCACTCATCCGGTTGGGGCACGATTTCACCTGATGCGATCCGCCAGCCGTCTTCGCCGCGCTCAAGGTCGACTTGAGAGAGTAGCTCGTCGAAAATAGGCATCCGGAACGCCAATTCCCCGCCCGGGTTTAGGCCAAAACTGGCACCGTCAAAGACCTGATCATCCTGCCCGCCAACCATATTCAGGTAAATCAGTGGCAGTCCCGTTTCGACCACGCGCGCGACCATATGGTTCAACCGCACATCGTATTTATCCCGGAAATAGGGCGACCCGTTGGGGACCAACAAAAACTCGGCCCCGGTTTCCTCCAGCGTTTCTGCCACGTCCGGGTGCCAGCTGTCTTCGCATATCGGGCTGCCAATCCGGAAATTCCCTACCGAATACGGCCCACCCAGAGGTCCCGCATCGTAAAGGCGCACTTCGTCGAACACCGTCTCGTTCGGCAGGTGGTGCTTCAGAACCTTGCTGGTGATCCGGCCACCCTTCAGGATCAGGTAGGCGTTGTACAGCTTTCCATCATCGACCCAGGGACCACCTATGGCAATTGCAGGACCTTCGGCGCATTTTGCAGCCAGCGCTTCAACCGCAGACATGGCTGCGCGGTGGAATACCGGTTTGAGAACCAGATCCTGCGTGTTGTAGCCGGTGATGAACATCTCGGGGAAAGCCACCAGATCCGCGCCCGCTGCCTTGCCTTGTTCCCATGTCGCAAAGGCCTTTGCTGCGTTGCCTTCGATATCGCCAACGGTCGGGTTCAGTTGCGCCAGAGTGATGCGGAAACGGTCGGCCATGCTGCCCTCTTGCCTCGTAAGTCCTATTGCCATTTAGCAGATCACCGCGCGAGTAAAAGACCAATGCGGCAAAAGCCGTTGCTCTGCCTGCAACGGTACCTTAGTTTTGCGCAAGAGATATCACCAGCGACGACCGGGCAGACAGGACCAGAAATGAACGTGATCCGAAACTCAATTTTGGCAGCGGGGATGAGCCTGGCAGCTGCCACTGCTTTCGCGCAGGACGGGACTGTCATCGTCAAGGATGATGAAGTTGGCGGTGTCTATGAAGGCACTTACGAGAACGGGTTGCGGCACGGGACAGGAACGTATCGGCTGCCGAATGGGTTTGAATACACGGGGCAGTGGGTAGAAGGCGAAATTCAGGGTCAGGGTACGACACGCTACCCCGACGGGTCAGTCTACGAAGGCATGTTCGCCAAGGGTCAGCCCGAAGGGCGCGGCAAGATCATCTATGCCAATGGCAGCAGCTACGAGGGCGATTGGTCCAAAGGGTCAATCAACGGCACCGGCATCGCTGAATTCGCGAACGGCACGCGCTATGAGGGTGAGTTCAGGAACGCTCAGCGACATGGCAAAGGCGTGCTGAGTTTTCCCGACGGATATATCTATGATGGCGACTGGGTCGACGGTGAGCGGCAGGGCAAGGCCAGGATCACCTATACGGATGGCAGCGTTTACGACGGCGACGTCAACGCAGGTTTGCGCGATGGAACCGGCACGCAGACGATGCCCGACGGAATGGTGTATTCAGGGGATTGGTCCGGCGACCAGATCACCGGGACGGGCAGCCTGACTTATTCCAATGGCGATATATACGAAGGCGAACTTCAAGAAGGGCGCCGCTACGGTAAGGGCAAAGTGACCCACGCGCAGGGGGATGTGTACGAAGGCGATTTTGTCGACGACCGTCGCCACGGCAAAGGAACGTTCACCGGAACAGACGGCTTTGTGTATACCGGCGACTGGAACGCCGGGCAGATTGAAGGCCTAGGCGAAGTGACCTATCCGGATGGCTCTGTCTATGTCGGCGATTTCGTTGCCGATCTGGCCGAAGGAAACGGCAGCATCATCTATCCGGACGGGTCGACCTATGAAGGCGAATGGATCGCGGGTGTTATCGAGGGTCAAGGCACGGCCACGTATACCAATGGTATGATCTACAAAGGCCAATTCAAAAACGCGCAAAGCCACGGCAAAGGTGTGGTTACGCGCGCAGATGGCTCGGTATATGACGGCGACTGGGTTGAAGGTGTGCGTCAGGGCAAAGGCAAGGCGACCTATTCCGATGGCACGGTCTACATCGGTGATTTCCTGAACGGAAAACGGCATGGCAAAGGCGAAATCGTAACCCCCGCCGGGTTCAAATATTCGGGCGACTGGTCGGACGGAAAAATCAACGGCGTGGGTACCGCCACCTACTCGAACGGCGACGTGTATGAGGGCAGCTTTGTTGACAACAAACGGCAGGGCAGTGGGACGATGCGCTATGCCAACGGCCAGGAGGAAAGCGGTGTCTGGGAAAACGGCGTGTTGCCGGACCAGACCTCGGACCAGCAGAGTGACGCTGACACCCCTGCCCCGCAACCCAGCCCGGATGCAAATACTGAGGCAACCGGAAGCTCGGACGGGTGAAGGCTCACCACGGGACCGGCTTACCGGCCCAATCATAGAACCCACCGGTATCAGCCAGCGTTAACCCGCGTATCACGTTCAACAGGTTGTCGGCGGCTGCTTCAGGTTCGACGGCAGGATGACGACCCAGGTATTTGTTCGTGAACTCTGTTTTTACCGTGCCGGGGTGAAGGGCGACGCAAATTGCTTGTTTATGTGTTCGGGCCAATTCAATTGCGGCGGTATGGACGACCTGATTGACCGCTGCCTTAGCCACACGGTAGCTGATCCAACCACCTGTCCGATTATCCCCGACTGATCCCACCCGCGCCGAAAGCACCGCGAATACAGATCGTCTATGTCGCGGCAACAGCTGATACGCGCGGCTTAGCACCAATGCTGGACCAACGGCATTCAACGCAAACTGATCCATCATGGCTTTGGCTGAAATCGCCCGAATGGTCTTTTCCGGCACAGCGCCGTCTATCTCCAACGCGCCCGAAGCCACCAGAATCAGATCAAACTGGTCTGGCAGGCTTTCAAGCATCAGCATCACCCTGTCCCGATCAGTCAGGTCAAAGCCGTCCTCCGACCGGGACAAACGCGTGACCGAAACGCCCTGCTCAACCAGCCGTCCGGTAACAGCTGCGCCAATCCCGCCAGAAGCACCAATTATCAATGCAGTTTCCATCCGTGACCAGCTAGCGGCGCAGTGCGAACAATCAAGGCTGTCGAAAAAGGGCAGTTGCCAGAAGTTCGCGTATTGCAAATTGGTTCTTTCCATTCCCGGCGGGCTCTGTATAACCTCAATCCCATGATCAACCGCGCAGATATCCCTTGTGTCGACACCGCCCTTCGCGGTGCGTCGCTGCGTGGCCTACTGATCCTAATCCGCCTCTGAGCGTGCCATCCGGCGCGCCCGCTCAGAGGAGGACGCCAGCGCGCCATAGGCTTTAGGACAGAAGAAGAAAGAGAACCCCATGACCAACGTGACCGACCAAGACCGCGTCTTGATCTTCGATACCACTTTGCGCGACGGCGAGCAGAGCCCCGGCGCCACCATGACCCATGACGAAAAGCTCGAAATCGCCGAGCTGCTGGACGACATGGGCGTCGATATCATCGAGGCCGGTTTCCCCATCGCGTCCGAAGGCGATTTCAAGGCTGTGACCGAAATTGCACAGCGGTCGAAAAACAGCCGCATCTGCGGTCTGGCCCGTGCAAATTTTGCCGATATCGACCGCTGCTGGGAGGCGGTAAAACACGCCGAGAAGAACCGCATTCACACATTCATCGGCACTTCGCCGCTGCACCGCGCCATCCCGAACCTGACCATGGACGAGATGGCCGACAAGATCCACGAAACGGTCAGCCATGCGCGCAACCTGTGCGAAAACGTGCAGTGGTCTCCGATGGACGCGACCCGAACCGAATGGGATTACCTGTGTCGTGTGATCGAGATCGCGATCAAGGCCGGGGCAACCACGATCAACATCCCGGATACGGTGGGCTATACCGCTCCGGTGGAAAGCGCGGACCTGATCAAGCGGCTGATCGAAACGGTGCCGGGGGCGGATGGCGTGATCTTTGCCACCCATTGCCACAACGACCTTGGCATGGCGACCGCGAACTCGCTGGCCGCTGTCGCAGGCGGTGCGCGCCAGATTGAATGCACCATCAACGGTCTGGGCGAACGCGCAGGCAACACGGCGCTGGAAGAAGTGGTCATGGCACTGCGCACGCGCAACGATATCATGCCGTGGCACACTGGCATCGACACCACCAAGATCATGCACATCTCGCGTCGGGTCGCGACGGTCTCGGGCTTTCCGGTGCAGTTCAACAAGGCAATTGTCGGCAAGAACGCTTTTGCCCATGAAAGTGGCATCCATCAGGACGGGATGCTGAAAAACCGCGAAAACTTTGAAATCATGCGTCCTGAGGACATTGGTCTGTCGGGAACATCCTTGCCGCTTGGCAAACATTCGGGCCGCGCAGCCTTGCGCGACAAGCTCGAAACGCTGGGGTTTGAGGTTGGTGACAACCAACTCAAGGATATCTTCGTCCGGTTCAAGGATCTGGCGGATCGCAAGAAAGAGGTGTTCGACGACGATCTCATTGCGCTGATGACGCTGGACGAGGCTGACGACCACCTGCAACTGGTTTCGATGAAGGTGACTTGCGGCACGGGTGGTCAGGCGGAATCGACGGTCGAGCTGGAAGTTGAAGGCGTGGACAAAATCGCCACCGAACATGGCGACGGCCCGGTGGATGCAACCTTTAAGGCGATTCGTGCGATTTATCCCAACACGGCGCGTCTTCAGCTTTATCAGGTTCATGCCGTAACCGAGGGCACGGACGCGCAGGCAACGGTTTCCGTGCGCCTGGAAGAGGATGGCATGATCGCAACAGGCCAGTCGGCAAACACCGATACCGTCGTGGCGTCAGCTAAGGCTTATATCCACGCTCTCAACCGCCTGATCGTGCGCCGTGAAAAGGCTGGACCGGGCGCAGATGCGCGCGAGATCAGCTATAAAGACCTGACCTGATCGACGAAGCTCCAGAAAACGGCCCGAACTTCCGGGCCGTTTTTTACCTCAGGACAATCCGGCCTTAGCCAGCCCCTGGATAAGATGCTGCAAATCCTCTTCGCGTCCGTAATGAAGGTTCGCGACAAGGTCCTGAACAGTCAAATCCGGCTGTGACACATGGATTTCCTTGACATGTTGGCGGGCTTTGGCCTCGTTGCCCAGCCAACTGTGACACGCCGCAACATAGGCGTGCTGAACCACATCCAATGCCGGCAAGCGCGAAAAGTCCTCGATCGCAGCTTCATATTGCTTTGCGCCGAAATGGGCTTTGCCCAAATGGCTCCAGAACCGGGCCGGATGATGGGGGTTCAGCCGCATCGCTTTTTCGATCCACTCGGCGCCTTCCTCGGGCCGACCAGACCAGGTCAGCAACTCTCCCATCTGCACCACGACCAAATCGTAGTTTGGATTCAAAGACAGCGCGCGTTCCTGATGGTAGCGGGCGCGCCCAAGGTCATTTTGCAAAATTTCCACCGCCGCCATCAGTCTGTGTACGTCGGCATCGTTATCGTCCAGTGATGCCGCCTTCTTGGCCGAATCCAGCGCCAGCATCTTCATCGCCTCGCCGTCCTCGGCCCAGCCGTACCCCCAGGCCTGACCGCGAATGCAACCGCGCCAGGCATGGGCATGAGCATATTCCGGGTCCAGTTCGATGGCCCGCTCGATCAGTTTCATCGCTTCGGCATTGTCCTCACGTGTGCTGCGGTGGTGCAGAACCTTTGCGGCCAGAACGCATTCATACGCCGCGAAATTTGAAGGGGTCTTTCGCTTTAACTCTTCCTGTTGCGACGCTTCGATGCGGCCCGGCAGTGTCGCCACAACTGCCGAAGTGACCTCGTCCTGGATGGTAAAGATATCATCCAGGTCACGGTCGTATTTCTCGGCCCAGATATGGGCGTCGTTCTGACTGTCGATCAACTGTACCGTGACGCGCAGGCGATTTCCGGCTTTGCGCACACTGCCTTCGACGATGTATTGCGCGCCCAGAGTCTCGCCGACTTGGCGAAGGTTCACGGCCTGCCCCTTGTAGACGAAACTGGAATTGCGCGAAATCACGAACAACTCGTGCCGACGGCTGAGTTCGGTTAACAGGTCTTCAGTCAAACCGTCGACGAAGAACTCCTGTTCGGGATCGCCGCTCATGTTCTCGAACGGCAGAACCGCAATTGTCGGTTTGACGACTCTGGTTGAGCCGTCCTCTTTGGAATTTTCACCAGCCGCCGCAGCGGGCGCGTCCAGTTCAACGCGGAAGGCATGAACCGGCTGGGAAATATTCTTGAGCGACAGCTCCCCCAGATCCTGAAAGCGAAGATCCAGCCGACTGGTCACCTGGGTGTGCACCGCGCCGGAAATCAACACGTCACCAGGAGAGGCAGATTGTTCCAGGCGCGCGGCCACATTGACCCCACTGCCGAAAATATCCCCGTCTTCAAAGATGATTTCATCCAGATTGATGCCGATCCGAAATTGGATGCGCTGATCCTTAGGCACATCGGCATTTCTGCGAAACATCCGGTTCTGGACTTCGACGGCACAAGCCACGGCATCGCAGGCGCTGGTGAACTCGACCAACATCCCGTCGCCAGTTGTCTTGATAACAGTGCCTCGGTTTTTTTCGATCGACGGGTCGATTAATTCGATCCTATGAGTGCGCAAACGGGCCAAGGTGCCTTGTTCATCCGCTTCCATCAGGCGGCTGTAACCCACCATGTCTGCTGCCAGAACTGCTGCGAGTCTGCGATTCATTGCGATCCCCCCAGCGCCAAGTCTAGTGCCGCATGCCCTGACCGAACAAGAATTTTAATCGGTACATGCAGGGCGTGTATCGGCGAGGTGGCGTGCGCCTTCAACATGTCGTCTGGTGTCAGCCGAGACCGGAAAACAGCGCATCCAGTTTTTGCGTTTCTTCGGCAAATCCGAATGGCGCATTCACAAAGAACATCCCGGACCCCACCATCCGATGCCCCGCGCGCGCGGCGGGAAAGCGGACCTCATGACGCACAGATTTCGGCATATTCTGAGCCTTCAAAGCGGCGACCATCCTGACGTGCCTCTCATCTGTCAGGATCGGGTACCAAAGGGCAATCACGCCCACATTCCACTTGCGGTGCAGCTTGGCGATAATGCCGGGCATGCGGTCGTAATCGGTTTTCACCTCGTAACTGGGGTCAATCAGCATCATGCCCCGGCGCGGAGTCGGAGGCAGCAAAGACTGTGCCAGATCGAACCCATCCTGCTGATAGACCTTCGCCCCAAACGGCGACATCGCCAACGACAGGGCGGCAAATTCCTGTGGGTGCAGTTCCGCGAGGTTCAAACTGTCCTGTTCCCGCAACATAGTCGCGGCAATCATCGGCGATCCCGGATAGGCCGTGTCGCCGTACCGGGCCTGTACCTGCTTCAGGACCTGCTCCATCGGGTGGTCGGGCCCGAACCACCCTTCCCGCTGTGCGCGACCGATCCCTTCCGCTGCCTCTCCTGTCCGAATGGATTCGTCTGCATCCAACCGGTACAACCCACGCCCGGAATGCGTCTCGATATAGCTGAGCGGCTTGTCTTTGCGTGTCAGATAATCCAGCACCCACGCCAGTAATGCGTGCTTTTGGACATCCGCCAGATTCCCGGCGTGGTAAATGTGTTGATAAGAGAGCATTTTGCCTTCTAAAGTCCCATTCAATAAGGCGGAAAGGTGCTGATTGTCGCGGAATCAGCCCTTTTACCGGGCGTGATGGCACCCTATAAGTCATCCGTCCCGGAACCGTCGAGTCGCGGGCAGTAGAAAACCGACATTACAGGATCAGGGAAAACATGGGGATCTTTGGCAATCTGGGCGGCCTGTTCACAGCGGACATGGCTATCGACCTTGGAACAGCAAACACGCTGGTTTACGTCAAGGGGCGCGGTGTCATCCTGTCTGAACCTTCGGTTGTGGCCTATCACGTCAAGGACGGTGTGAAGAAAGTTCTGGCCGTTGGCGAAGATGCAAAGCTGATGCTGGGTCGGACACCCGGTTCGATCGAGGCCATCCGTCCGATGCGCGAAGGTGTGATCGCCGATTTTGATACTGCCGAAGAAATGATCAAGCACTTCATCCGCAAGGTGCACAAGCGCTCGACTTTCTCGAAACCCAAGATCATTGTCTGCGTTCCCCATGGCGCAACCCCGGTCGAAAAGCGCGCAATTCGTCAGTCGGTCCTGTCAGCAGGTGCCCGTCGCGCGGGCCTGATTGCCGAACCGATTGCGGCCGCGATCGGGGCCGGCATGCCGATCACCGACCCGACCGGCAACATGGTTGTCGATATTGGCGGGGGCACCACCGAGGTTGCGGTTCTGTCGTTGGGCGACATTGTCTATGCCCGTTCGGTCCGTGTTGGTGGTGACCGGATGGACGAGGCCATCATTTCCTACCTGCGTCGCCAACAGAACCTTCTAGTGGGTGAATCCACGGCTGAGCGCATCAAGACAACCATCGGCACCGCCCGCATGCCCGACGACGGGCGCGGTCAGTCGATGCATATCCGGGGGCGTGACCTGTTGAACGGCGTGCCCAAGGAAATCGAGATCAGCCAGGCCCAGATAGCCGAAGCGTTGTCAGAGCCCGTGCAACAGATCTGCGAGGCGGTTATGACCGCACTTGAGACAACGCCGCCCGACTTGGCTGCGGACATTGTCGACCGCGGTGTGATGCTGACCGGTGGCGGTGCGCTGCTGGGCGATCTGGACCTGGCCCTGCGCGAACAGACAGGCCTGGCGGTTTCCATTGCGGACGAAAGCCTGAATTGTGTGGCTTTGGGCACCGGCAAGGCACTGGAATATGAAAAACAGCTGCGCCACGCGATTGACTACGAAAGCTAAGGCGCGCACCCTCGGAAGATAGGGTTATATCGGCGCGAGCAGCACGGGAAGGTAACCTGTGGCAAAAGACCGATCACAGCGCGATGAGTACACGACCCCCCTGCGACGCTTGTTGCTGGGGATCGTTGTGTTGTGCCTGCTTGGTATCTTCCTTTTGTGGCGGATCGACAGCCCGCGCGTAGAACGGTTCCGCGCGCGAATCGTGGATTCGGTTGTACCATCGATGGAATGGGCCATGGTCCCGGTGACTGCCGCCGTCAATCTGGTGCGTGACTTCCAAAGCTATCAGCGCCTGAGCGAGCAAAACAGGGAACTGCGTAGCGAACTGCGCCTAATGCGCGCCTGGAAAGAGGCTGCTTTGCAGCTTGAACAGGAAAACGCGCGACTGCTGGATCTGAACAATGTCCGCCTTGACCCTCGTCTGACCTACATCACCGGCGTTGTCATGGCCGACAGCGGGTCGCCATTCCGGCAATCCGTTCTGCTGAATGTCGGAGAGCGTGACGGGATCGTAAATGGATGGGCCACGATGGACGGCATTGGCCTGGTGGGCCGGATATCAGGTGTTGGCCCTGACACGGCACGCGTGATCCTTGTGACGGACGCGACCAGCGCCATTCCCGCAACCATTCAACCTTCTGGGCAGACCGCTCTGATCAAAGGCGACAACAACCCCGCGCCCGCGGTGGAGTTTCTTGAGAACCGCGAGTTGGTTCGCCCCGGTGACCGGGTGATCACTTCGGGTGATGGCGGCGTGTTTCCTGCGGGCCTGCTGATCGGTCAAATCGCGGCAGACCCAGGGGGGCGCCTGCGGGTCCGACTGTCGGCAGATTTCGAAAGGCTCGAGTTTCTCAGGGTTCTGCGGTTTCACTCGGCTCCGCCCATTCAGGATCCGGGCAGTATCGTAGGCCCCACCCGCCCAGAGGTGGCATTGACCCCGGATGAGGTCAGCGATGGATAGACCGACCTCGCAAATCTGGGCCATGCGCAGCCTTTATGCCTTGCTAGCTTTTGCTGTGCTTTTTCTGCACCTGTTGCCATTGGACGCTCAACCCGATCGTTGGCCTTTTCCCGACGTCCTGATTGCCCTGACTTTTGCCTGGGTGTTGCGGCGGCCCGATTACGTCCCGACTGTTTTGGTCGCGCTTGTCATGCTGATGGCCGACTTTCTGCTGCAACGTCCACCGGGTCTATTGGCAGCGCTGACCGTAGTCGGGTCGGCCTATCTGCGGTCAGCGGCTTTGGGTATGAGGGATGCGGGATTTGCCGGGGAGTGGATGTCTGTCGGCATTGTGATCACGGCGGTCATCTTGATGAACAGGTTAGTACTAACGGTGATGTCCGTGCAGCAGGCTGCACTGGGGCCGGTCGTGGTTCAGCTTGTGCTGACGGTCGCTGTCTACCCGTTGGTCGTGTTGCTTAGCCAAAGCGCGTTGGGAGTCCGCCGCATATCCGCTGCTGATGTCAGCGCTGTGGGAAGCCGGGCATGAAACAGCGCAAATCCAAATCCCAGGGCCTTGCCTATAAGCGACTGCCACGCAGAGCGCTGTTGCTGGGTGGTCTACAGGCGGTGTTCATAGGCAGTCTGGCGGCACGAATGCGGTTCATGCAGGTAGAACAGGCCGACGAATATCGTCTGTTGGCCGAAGAAAACCGCATCAACATCCGGCTTATCCCACCGACCCGTGGGCGTATCTATGACCGGAACGGTCAGATCATCGGCCAGAACTCACCTTCCTATCGCATCGTCATTGTGCGTGAGGATGCCGATGACGTGGAAAAAGTCATCGCCAAACTGTCGGAACTGATCCCTCTGAACGAAGATGAGATCGAGCGCGCCAGGACTGAAATGCGCCGCTCGGCCCCGTTTCTGCCGGTGACGCTGGCGGATCAGGTTACGTGGGAGGATATCTCGAAGGTTGCGGTCAATGCTCCGGCGCTGCCGGGCGTAACGCCCGAGGTCGGCCTGACGCGGCAATACCCACGATACGAGGATTTCGCCCATATCGTCGGCTATGTCGGCCCGGTCAGCGACTATGACCTCAGCAAAATCGAAGACCCTGAGCCGGTATTGCGCATCCCAAGATTCCAGATTGGAAAGGTCGGCCTTGAGGCAAAGCAGGAAATCGAACTGCGCGGCAAAGCCGGTGCAAAGCGGGTCGAGGTCAACGCGACGGGGCGTGTCATGCGCGAGCTTGACCGGCAGGAAGGACAACCCGGGGCAGATCTGCAACTGTCCATCGACGCTGAACTGCAACAATATGCACAGGCGCGACTGGCGGGCGAAAGTGCGGCCGCAGTTGTCATAGACTGCGAAACCGGCGACCTGCGCGCGGTCGCCTCGGCACCCAGTTTTGATCCGAACCTGTTTGTTCGCGGCATTTCGGTCGCCGATTACCGGGCACTGACAGAAGACAAGTATCGTCCGCTGGCGAATAAGTCCGTGCAAGGCACATATCCTCCGGGATCGACCTTCAAGATGGTCACCGCGCTGGCCGCGTTGGAAGCTGGCGTAGTCTCCCCCGGCAACACCGTGTACTGCCCCGGGCACCTGAAGGTCGGCAGTCGTCGCTTCCATTGCTGGAAACGTGGTGGGCACGGGACGGTCGACCTCAACCTCTCGCTGAAACGCAGCTGCGATGTCTATTACTATGACGTGGCTCTGCGGGTTGGCATCGACAAGATCTCTGACATGGCCCGCACTTTGGGACTGGGGGTCAAGCATGATATCCCGATGTCTGCAGTGGCAGATGGGCTGGCCCCCAATCAGGAATGGAAGCAGCGCGCGTATGGTCAGGAGTGGCTTGTGGGCGATACGGCAAACGCGTCCATCGGTCAGGGCTTCATGCTGGCTTCGCCGCTGCAACTGGCTGTGATGACCGCCCGCATCGCCACCGGTCGTGCAGTCACGCCGCGCCTGGTGCGCTCGATCGACGGTGTTGAACAATCCTCGGGCGCCGGAGAACCACTGGGCCTCAATTCCTACAATCTGGAACAGGTCCGCAAGGCCATGTTCTCGGTCTCGAATGACAGGCGGGGCACGGCATATCGAAGCCGCATCATCGCGGATGAGTTCCGGATGGCAGGGAAAACCGGAACCAGCCAGGTTCGAAACATAACCAAGGCCGAACGGGCGGCAGGCGTGATCCGCAACGAGGACCTGCCGTGGGAACGCCGCGACCACGCACTGTTCGTTTGCTTTGCACCGTTTGATAACCCGAAATACGCCGTAGCCGTGGTTGTTGAGCATGGCGGCGGCGGGTCCACGGCCGCAGCCCCGATTGCACGCGACATCATGCTGCAAGCTCTTTATGACGGCACTCCGCCGCTTGAAGCCTACCCCGTCGCCGACCGCGAACACATCAAAGAACAGCAAAAACGGCTGGAGGGTGAAAAACGCCCCAAGGCGCGACCGGATGGAAAGGACCGTGCATGAGCTATCTTGAATATGCCGTCAAATCCACGCCGTCGGGGTTTCGCAAATTCCTGTATATGAACTGGCCGCTGACGTTGCTGTTGATCAGCACCGCCAGCGCGGGCTTTCTGATGTTGTATTCCGTTGCGGGCGGTTCGTGGACGCCCTGGGCCGAGCCGCAGATGGAACGTTTCGGGCTTGGTCTGGCAGTGATGTTCATCATCGCACTGGTTCCGATCTGGTTCTGGCGCAACATGTCGGTGCTGGCCTATCTCGGCTCGGTGGCTTTGCTGGTATTTGTTGAACTGTTCGGCACCATCGGAATGGGTGCGCAGCGCTGGATCGACCTTGGGTTCATGCGCCTGCAACCCTCGGAGGTCATGAAAGTCACGCTGGTCATGTTGCTTGCGGCCTATTACGACTGGCTTCCCTCGCATAAAACATCCCGCCCGCTTTGGGTTCTTATCCCGGTTGTCCTGATCATCCTGCCTACATTGCTGGTTCTGAAACAGCCCGATCTCGGCACATCTATCCTGCTTCTGGCCGCAGGAGGTGGGTTGATGTTTCTGGCAGGGGTTCACTGGGCCTATTTTGCCGCCGTTATTGCTGCTGTCGTGGGTCTGATCGCCACTGTTTTCAACAGCCGTGGGACCGACTGGCAATTGCTGAAGGACTATCAGTTTCGGCGCATCGACACCTTTCTGGACCCGTCCACCGATCCCCTGGGGGCCGGTTACCACATAACCCAATCCAAGATTGCCTTGGGTTCCGGGGGCTGGAACGGGCGTGGGTTCATGCAGGGCACGCAGTCCCGCCTGAACTTCCTGCCCGAAAAGCACACCGATTTCATTTTCACGACGTTGGCCGAAGAGTTCGGATTTGTCGGGGGAACGACCCTGTTGACCCTTTATGCCTTGATTCTGGTTTTCTGCATGGTCACGGCACTGGCAACCAAGGACCGGTTTTCATCTCTGGTCACGCTGGGTATCGCGCTGAACTTCTTCCTGTTTTTTGCCGTCAACATGTCGATGGTGATGGGCATGGCTCCTGTCGTGGGTGTACCATTGCCGATGGTCAGCTATGGTGGCTCGGCCATGCTGGTTCTAATGGCAGCCTTTGGCATCGTCCAAAGCGCCCATATTCACCGCCCCCGTTGATCTGAAAGGTCTCTGATGTCTGTGAACGTCCTGTTTTCCGCGCGCCCTGCCCTATGGCCGGTGTATGAGCCGCTGCTGACACAATATCTTGATGAGGCGGGTCTGGACGTTCAGCTTGGAACCGAGTTCGAACCGGATCAGGTCGACTACGTTGTTTACGCCCCAAACGGAGGGGTACAGGATTTCAGACCTTTCACGCGCCTGAAAGCGGTGCTGAGCCTTTGGGCCGGGGTCGAAAAAATCGTGGGTAACGAAACACTGACCGTTCCGCTGGCGCGGATGGTGGATCACGGTCTGACGCAGGGTATGATCGAGTGGGTGGTTGGCCACGTGCTGCGCTACCATCTGGGGATGGACCGGCACATCATGGTACAGGACGGTGTCTGGACCCCAGACGTCCCACCGCTGGCGCAAGAGCGCAACGTTTGTATTCTGGGGCTTGGTGCATTGGGCGAAGCCGTGGCCCGCGCGGTGACAGCGCTTGAGTTTCGGGTCTCAGGCTGGAGCCGTACAGCCAGGGACATTCCCGGTGTAACATGCCTGCATGGTGCCGAAGGGTTGCGCCAGGCGCTTTCTCACGCAGAAATTGTAGTACTGTTGCTGCCCGATACTACTGCCACTGAAAATGCGCTGAATGCGGAAACGCTGGCCCTGCTGCCCAAAGGTGCGCGGATCATCAACCCGGGACGCGGGCCGCTGATTGATGATGATGCGCTGTTGAATGCCCTGAACTCGGGTCAGGTGGGCCACGCAACGCTGGATGTGTTTCGTGTCGAGCCCTTGCCCGCCGACCACCCCTATTGGGCGCATCCGAATGTCACCGTGACCCCTCACATAGCGTCCGAGACACGCCCTGTCACTGCCGCACAGGTCATTTGCGAAAACATCCGGCGTGGCGAAGCCGGTGAGCCCTTTTTGCACCTGGTCGACCGCACGCTGGGCTACTGACGTCACGCCGCAATCAAACCGCGGCCTTTTAGCAGGGCATCCACGCCCGGCAATCGCCCCCGGAACGCAAGATACAGGTCCTCTGCCTCGCGCGAACCGCCGGTGGACAAGATACTATCTTCCAGCGCTTTGGCCCGTTCGGGATCGAAGGCGCCACCTGCTTCTTCGAAGGCGGCAAAGGCGTCAGCATCCATCACCTCGGACCACATATAACTGTAATAGCCCGAGCTATAGCCATCGCCTGCGAATACATGCGCAAAGTGGGGCGTGGCATGGCGCATTCCAATGGCTTGCGGCATCCCCAACCCGGCTAGAACCTCGGCCTGTTTTGCCATCGGGTCTGCTGGGGCGTCGCCATCGTGGAAGGCCAGATCAACAAGGGCCGAGGCGACATATTCCACCGTCTGGAACCCCTGGTCGAAATTGGCAGCATTCAGCACTTTTTCAAGCATCTCTTGCGGCATCGGCTCGCCCGTTTCGGCATGGGTGGCAAACTCGGCCAGAACTTCGGGCACTTCCAGCCAGTGTTCATAAAGCTGGCTGGGCAGTTCGACAAAATCGCGCGCAACCGAGGTACCCGAGATGCTTTCGTAGGTCACATTGGACAGCATCTGGTGCAAGGCGTGGCCAAATTCGTGGAACAGGGTGCGTGCATCGTCATAAGACAGCAGTGCCGGATCACCCTTGGCGAAGTTGCAGACATTGATGACAATCGGTGCCTGTTCATTCGGGAATCTGGCCTGTGCCCGCATCGCGCTGCACCAGGCACCTGATCGCTTTGACCCCCGTGCAAAGTAGTCACCGATGAACACGGCGACGTGCCGACCGTTGCGTGTAACCTCCCACGCGCGGCAATCAGGGTGATAAAGCGGCACGTTCAAAGGCTTGAATTCCAGCCCGAACAGGCGATTTGCGCAAGCAAACGATGCCTCGATCATTCGGTCAAGTTGTAGGTAGGGTTTCAGTTCCGCCTCATCCAGATCATGTTCCGCCTTACGCCGCTTTTCAGCATAATAGCGCCAGTCCCATGCTTCCAGCGGGCCGTTGACGCCGTCGTCCTGCATCATCCGGGTCAGGATTTCTGCGTCCGCATCGGCGCGGGCCCTGGCAGGTTCCCACACCTGCATCAACAGCTCACGCACCCGGTCCGGCGTGCGCGCCATCTCGGTTTCCAGCTTGTAATCGGCGAAACTGTCATAGCCCAACAGCTTGGCGCGTTCCTCACGCAAGCCCAGAATCTCAGCCGCGATCTCGCGATTGTCGGTCTCGCCGCCATTCGCCCCGCGGGCAGCCCAGGCGCGATATGCTTTTTCGCGCAGGTCCCGACGAGGTGAAAACTGAAGAAACGGCACGATCAGCGACCGGGACAGAGTAACAACCGGCCCCCCCGCACCCTTTTCCGCACCAGCAGCGCGCGCCGCATTCACAACGAAATCCGGCAGGCCCTGCAGATCTTGTTCGGTCAGGTCCATGAACCAATCCCGCTCATCCGCCAGAAGGTTCTGGGTAAAGGATGTCCCCAACGAGGCGAGGCGCGACTTGATTTCTTGCATACGAGTGTCTTCCTCCCCGTCCAACGCCGCACCTGCACGAACAAAACCTCGATGGGTCAGCATCAGAACGCGTGCCTGTTCCTCAGTCATTTTCAGGTCATCGCGCCGTGCCCAAAGGTCGGCAACGCGTTCAAACAGCGCCTTGTTCGAGGAAATCCCCGAGAAATGCGCCGACAACTTGGGGGAAAATGCGCGCTGCAACTCCTCCCGCTTGGGGTTGCTGTCTGCTCCTGCAACGGTGAAGAAGACCGACAGAACCTTGTCCAGCTGCTCGCCCGCAGCCTCGAGGGCTTCGACCGTGTTGGCGAAAGTAGGGGTCTCTGCATTTGCTGCAATCGCGTCGATCTGGGCGTTATGCACGGTCATCGCCTGATCCAGAGCCGGGGCAAAATCATCATCCGAAATATCGGCGAAAGGGGCTATTTCGAATGGGGTGGTCCAGTTGGACAGGATCGGGTTGGTCATGCGGATCTCCTTTGACCCTATAGCTAGTTCGCCATGGCCGGGTGTTCCAGAACCCCCAGCCCACGTTAAGAAAGGTTAATTGCTTGCGGTACCGCAGATGGGGCAATCGGCACGGCGGGTCAGAGTGATCCTGCGGCTTTCGCCGTATAGGGCGTCGTAGATCAGCATCTCACCCCGCAGCGCAATGCCAGCGCCCGTGATCACCTTTATCGCCTCAACCGCCATCATCGATCCGACGACGCCCGGCAACGGGCCAATCACACCGGCCTCGGAGCAGGACGGGGCCAGATCGGGGGCCGGGGCTTCGGGAAAGATACACTGATAGCACGGGCTGCCATTGGCTGGGTCAAACACGCTGAGCTGCCCTTCCCATTGCGACAAGGCCCCCGAAATCAGTGGCTTGCCCAGCGCGGCGGCAGTCCGGTTGGCCAGATAGCGGGTCTCAAAATTATCCGTACCGTCAAGGATCAGATCGAAGTCGGCAAAAAGATCTGCCGCGATTTCATCGCTCAATCTGCGATGAAAGGGCAGAACCAGCACATTCGGGTTCTGCGCCTCCATCGCTTGCTGGGCGGAAAAGACCTTGGGCATATCGATATCTGCATCGCGGTGGATCACCTGCCGCTGAAGGTTCGCATTCTCGACTATGTCGTCGTCAATGACCCCGATTGTACCCACACCTGCGGCCGCCAGGTATTGCAGCGCCGGGGCGCCCAAACCTCCCGCACCGATCACCAGAACACGGGCTTGTTTCAACTTTTTCTGACCCGGCCCGCCCAATTCGCGCAGCACGATGTGGCGGGCATACCGGTTCAGCTCGGTTTCAGTGAAACGGTCAGCGGGCATGGTAGATTCCGGTTTGGAGGCCTGTACTGCGCGGTTGCGCAGGGCCTTCAGCACACGGCCATATAGCAAAACGATGGCAGCGAATCCCGCAAGGTTCAGCCACAGTGCCGCAGACCCACCGGTTGCTTCGCGCAGGGGATGCCCATCCGGCAAGATCAGATGAGACAGGATCACCCCGACCAACAACACACTCACCGACACCACGCGCGCGGTTTTTGACGCGCCCGCGATATAGCCGACGCCCCATAGCCCCGCTGCCAGAACAAGAACCAGCAGCATCAGCCGCGCCCGGTCGAGCCGAAACCACCAGCCCCGCGATCTGTTTCACCCAATGCCTCAGCCAGTTCGAATGCCGCCTGCACGACAGGGGCAACTACCAGCTGCGCGATACGATCACCATGGGCAATCTCGAACCGTTCCTGACCGGCATTCATCACGATCACCCCCAAAGGTCCGCGATAGTCACTGTCGATAGTGCCCGGCGTATTGGGCAGCGTGATCCCGTGTTTCAGTGCAAGGCCCGAGCGGGGTCGAACTTGAACCTCGTATCCCTGCGGGATTTCAATGCGCAGACCGGTCGGCACAAGCGCCCGCTGTCCGGGCTCCAGCATAATCGAAGCCCCCTCGGGCAAGTTGGCACGCACGTCCGCGCCAGCAGCACCCGCAGTTTCGTAGGACGGAAGCGCCACGGCGGGGTCTGCCCCGTCTTCGCGGATCACTCGAATTGCAACCATGGTTTTGCCTTTCCTTCAGCCCGCCAACGCGTCTGCGATCCTGCTTGCCAACCGCCGCGCAACCTCGGCCTTGCCCATACGCGGCCATTCTTCGGCTCCGCTGTCCGAGATCAGGATAACTGCATTCTCGGACCCGCCCATGATCCCTGTGGCAGGGCTGACATCGTTGGCAACAATCCAGTCACAGCCTTTGCGCAGTCGCTTGGCGGTGGCATGTTCGATCACGTCATCGGTCTCGGCTGCAAAGCCGACAACCAAAGGTGGGCGCCCATTTTCCATCCGCGAGACGCGTCTGAGAATGTCGGGGTTCTCGGCAAATTCCAGAACCGGCAGACCGTCGCGGCTTTTCTTCAGTTTCTTGTCCGACGCACTGGCCACACGCCAATCTGCCACCGCCGCCGCAAACACGCCCGCGTCGACGGGCAGCGCCGCATCAACCGCGTCCGACATCTGCTGCGCGGTCTCGACCGGCACGACCTGCACACCCGCCGGTGGCGGTACGTCAGCAGGGCCCGTGACAAAGATCACCTCGGCCCCCAAATCCGCAAGCGCCTGTGCCACGGCCGATCCCTGCGCCCCGGAAGAGCGGTTCGCGATATACCGAACCGGATCAATCGGCTCATGCGTCGGGCCCGATGTTACCAGCACGCGCTTTCCTACCAAGGGTCCTGCCGCAAGCTGCGCCTCAACCGCCGCGACGATTTCCAGCGGTTCTGACATGCGTCCGGGGCCATATTCACCGCAGGCCATATCACCTTCATTTGGGCCAACAAAGCGCACGCCATCCGCTTGAAGCTGCTTCAGGTTGCGTCGCGTCGCCGGGTGTTCCCACATGCGCACATTCATCGCGGGCGCGCACAGAACAGGCGTGTCCGTCGCCATCAGAAGGGTCGATGCCAGATCATTTGCCAACCCCCCGGCCATCTTGCCCATCAGGTCCGCGGTTGCTGGGGCCACAACAATCAGATCGGCAGAGCGTGACAGCTGGATATGGCCCATCTCGGCCTCGGCGGTCAGATCGAACAGATCGCCAAAGACCTTTTCTGAGGCAAGAGCAGACACGGACAGAGGTGTTACAAATTCCTCTGCCGCACGCGTCAGCACAGGCGTCACGGCCGCGCCACGCTCACGCAGCTTGCGGATCAGATCCAGCGATTTGTAGGCCGCTATGCCGCCGCCAATGATCAGCAGAATGCGTTTGGATGACAGCATGTTCAGCCCTTCCTGTCCCGGTCGGCCCCGACATTAGGCAAGGCCAGCAGGTTGTTCCAGCGATTAATTCTGAACCTGAAACGCCACACAGGGGTCTTCACGCTCTACTGTGGGGCTATCGATTACGAGATCAAAGTCGCCATCGATAATATCGTCCTCAGACTGTCCGACCGAGACCACCTTCCATCCGGGTTGTAGCCGTTCAAGATACGTCGGGATACCTCGGTCTTTGCGCGCATGTCCGTTCCCAGTGATCACGGCAACCGGGCCACCCGTTTCTTCCATCGCGCGCATCACGGCGCGAGCCAGCACAGCATCGCGCAGTCGCTGGATCGCAACCATCTGGGGTAACATCTCTGGCGGGAGAGCATCGCAATGCGCGGCCAGTTGATCCGCCTCGCGCGCCTCCTGCTCCTCAGGCGTCAGCGGTACAGTCAAACCATAGCGCGCCGCATCTGCACCCAACGCGGTGGCTGCTCCGCGTTCCATCGCGGCCCGCGCGGCAGCACGCGGCACCATGGCCCCGTAAACCGGCGCGCCTGAGGCCTTGAACACCGGATAATACAGCCTAAGAGGTGGCCAACCGCTTTCTGCCCATTGCAGAATGCGGCTCAACTCTTCAGGGTTGGACACCGCTTTTTGCGCCAGCCGTTGCGCGCCTTCTTCGGTAACCATCTCCCAGACAACAGCCGAGGGTGAGATTTTCATAATCGCTTCAGCTTGAATAAGGTGGTGGCGGGGATTGTCGTGAACCTCTCCCAGAATGACCACATCCGCATCCCGCATCGCGAGAGCCACATCATCAGAAATAAGATTTTCCGCCAGTCCGGGTCGCGCTGCTGTAACCGTAAGGCCCAGAACACAGGCAAGAATCGCAAGCTGTTTCATGCGATGAAGTGTTGCACCTCGCTCGACTGGGCTTCAAGGTTCTTGCGCATTTTTGCGAACGCCGCAGCCTCAAGCTGTCGCACGCGTTCCTTGGACAGACCCAACTCGACGCCGAGACTTTCCAGTGTCCGCGCAGGCTCGCGCAGTTTGCGTTCGCGCACAATGAACCGCTCGCGGTCATTCAGTGCGTTCATCGCGATCAGCAACCATTGGCGCAATTGTTTGGTATCGTGGGTGTGTTCAACTGCTTCGGCGGCCTGTTCACGTTCATCTTCCAACGCATCGATCCATTCACGCCCGTCTTCGTCGGCGGATTGCACCGCGTTCAGGGAAAAATCCGACCCTGACAGCCGACCTTCCATCAGTTCCACGTCGCGCAGAGGAACCCCGATTTCCGTGGCGATCATCTGATGCAACTGGTGGCGATCCAGTTCAAGACCTTCGGTCGCGGCCTCGCGTTCAAGGCGAGCCTGAACCCGACGCATGTTGAAAAACAGCGATTTCTGCGCCGAGGTGGACCCCGTTCGCACCATGGACCAGTTCCGCATCACATAGTCCTGAATGCTCGCCTTGATCCACCACACCGCATAAGTCGAAAACCGCACGCCGCGATCAGGGTCGAACTTGTCTGCGGCCTTCATCAATCCCAGACCGGCCTCTTGGATAAGGTCATTCATCGGCGCGCCATAGCGTTTGAACTTGGCTGCCATCGAAATTGCCAGCCGCATATACGCTGTGATCAGGCGGTGCAGTGCCTGTTCGTCACGCTGGTCACGCCAGGCATAAGCCAGCTTCAGTTCCGTTTCCGCATCCAGCAACTCGGCCTTCATCGCTTGCCGGGACATCGAAAAATCTGTCGCGTTGTCCAGTGCCATAAACCTCTCCCCTGTTTTGCAGGCGTTGGCCGGGCTTGCCATGCCGACCTATGACCGATACGCAAAACAGCACCAATTGGATCATCTTTAGGTAAGTACTGTGACGTCAGATTTAACCTTAATTCTGGGTGGAGCTGCTTCGGGCAAGTCGGCATTTGCCGAGAACCTCGTTGTTTCCACTGGGAAAAATCGAGTTTACCTAGCGACATCACAAGTGTTTGATGACGAGATGCGGCAGAAGGTTGATCGCCATCTGGTACAGCGGGGCGGCGGTTGGACCACGATTGAAGAGCCTCTTGACCTGGGACCGGTGCTGTCCAGCCTATCCTCGGATCAGGTGTGTCTGGTAGATTGCGCCACTTTATGGGTCAGCAATCATTTGCTGGCCGAAACCGATCTGGGGGCAGTCCAAACTGACCTGCTAAAGGCCCTGCGCGCATGCACAGCGCAGGTAGTGATCGTGTCGAACGAGGTCGGGCACGGTATTGTTCCCGATAACCCGCTTGCCCGTCGCTTTCGCGAAGCGCAGGGTCGGCTGAACATCGCACTTGCGGCACAGGCTGATCTGGTGGTGCAAGTGACCGCCGGGTTGCCGTTGGTCCTGAAAGGGCAGCTGCCGTGACGCGACTGCATCTTGTTCGCCATGGGCCTACGCATGCAAAGACGATGGTTGGCTGGTCCGATCTGCCTGCTGATCTAAGCGATACAGCAGCGCTGAAGCGCCTGCACGATCATTTGCCACCCGATGCATTTGTGATTTCGTCCGACCTGTCGCGTGCAATTGACACTGCTTCGGCCATTCAGGGCCAGCGTCACCGTCTGCCACATCACCCGAACCTGCGGGAAATCCATTTCGGTCAGTGGGAGCTTCGCGGGTTTGCCGATATTGTAGCCGAAGACCCCGAGCTGGCTTTTGCCTATTGGGACAACCCCGGTGATGTCCGCCCACCGCAAGGTGAAAGCTGGAATGAGGTCCGCGACCGGGTCGATTCCGCGATCGACGCGCTTATGTCCGCGCATACGGGCCGCGATCTGGTGATCGTCGCGCATTTCGGCGTAATCCTAACTCAAGTACAACGCGCCCTTGGTCTGGACGGGCAGCGGACCTTTGCGCATCGGATCGACAACCTTTCCGTTACGGATATTGCTGTCAACGGCGGGGTGTGGACTGTCGGATCGATCAATCACCTTCCGTGAACAGGTCCAACACAAATCACTGATTTACCGGTCCGCAAAGCTGAGGCATCGTCCGCGCATGACTTATGACCTTTATATCGGCGATCGCCTCTTCTCCAGCTGGTCAATGCGCGGCTGGTTGATGCTTGAGAAATTCAACCTGCCCTATCGCAGCCACATGATCGGCCTCTATTCCGGCACCATGGCGCAAGACATGGAACCGCTGGCCCCTGCCCGCCTTGTCCCTGCCCTGCGCATGCCGGATGGAACGGTTGTGGGGGAAAGCCTGGCGATGGCCGAAACCCTGGCCGAACGCCACCCCGATGCCGGGTTGTGGCCTTCGGATGCCGCAGCCCGGGCAACAGCCCGCTGGCTATGCGCCGAAATGGTAGCCGGTTTCAGCGCCCTGCGTGGAGAATGCGCCATGCAGCTGCGCAACGTGTGGCAAGGCTTTACGCCGTCTGAGGCGACTTTGTCAGACCTGGAGAGGATTGAAACACTCTGGGCACATGCGCGGAGCGTGTCAGGGGCAGACCAAGGCCCGTTATTTGGTGCCTATTCACTGGCAGACGTCTTCTACACACCCGTTGCTGCGCGGATTATAGGATATGGGCTGCCGGTGTCAGAGGCGAACCGGGCTTATTGCATGGAATTGCTCTCTGATCCCATAGTCAGACAGTGGCGCGCCATGGGATTGACCGTTGTGTACGACACCTTCCCATACGCGCAGGATTTACCGTCCAGCCCCTGGCCGGTCGGGGGTGTATCTGCTGCGAAGCCGGTTTCAGGTGGTCCGTCAATCAACGCCGCCTGCCCGTATTCCGGCAAGCCTGTCACCGATTTCCTGGAGCTAGACGGACAATGTTGGGGGTTCTGCAACCCATTCTGCCGGAACAAAACCGTGGCCGATCCCGAAGCATGGCCCAAATTCGCGGCCATGCGCGCAGCCGTTAACGACTCTTAAACCAGAACCGTGGCAGCAACGTCCTGTTAACCAAAACAGGACTGCCATGGTCGCCCGCGCCCACACCGTTGCTTTTCAAGGCGTTGATGCCCGCCCGGTCGAGGTGCAATGCGCAGTCTCACCCGGACTGCCAGCCTTTTCCATCGTGGGCCTGCCCGACAAAGCCGTGTCCGAGGCGCGTGACCGCGTCCGCAGCGCGCTGAACGCTATGGCCATTGCGCTGCCGTCCAAGCGGATCACCATCAATCTGTCCCCTGCCGACCTTCCTAAAGAAGGCAGCCATTTCGACCTGCCCATTGCGGTCGCGCTTTTGTCCGCGCTCGACATCATCCCTGCCGATGCCGCGGAAAGCACCGTTGCGTTGGGGGAGTTGTCACTCGACGGTTCTCTGGTGCCCGTTGTTGGTGCTTTGCCCGCCGCGATCACGGCCGCGTCAGAAGACCGCACATTGCTTTGTCCGCGCGCCTCCAGCGCCGAGGCGGCCTGGGTCGATGCCACTCAGGTGATCGGTGCCGGATCGCTTGGAGAGGTCGTGCGCCATTTCTCAGGCCAATCCCCTTTGCCAGCGGCACAACCCGGCGAAGTGAACCTGACACCGTCCAACCGCGACCTGCGCGATGTGAAAGGGCAGGAGCGCGCCAAACGCGCCCTGGAAATCGCCGCCGCCGGACGTCATCATCTGATCATGATCGGCACGCCGGGATCGGGCAAATCCATGCTGGCGGCGCGGCTTCCCGGAATTCTACCGCCGCTTACAGCCGTGGAAGCCCTGGAAACGTCGATGATCCAATCGCTATGCGGGTTGCTGGATGAAGGCGGAATAAACCGCACACGCCCGTTCCGCGAACCGCACCACACGGCCTCGATGGCGGCCATAGTTGGTGGTGGGAAAGGGGCCAAACCGGGCGAAATCTCATTGGCCCACAATGGTGTGTTGTTCATGGATGAATTCCCTGAGTTTCCACGGCCGGTTCTGGAAACCCTGCGCCAACCCATTGAAACCGGCGAAGTCATGGTGGCGCGCGCGAACGCCCATGTGAAGTACCCTTGTCGTTTCATGCTGGTGGCCGCCGCCAACCCTTGCAAATGCGGCTATCTGACCGACCCGTCCCGTGCCTGTTCGCGGGCACCGGGATGTGGCGAAGATTACCTGAACCGAATCTCGGGCCCTTTGATGGACAGGTTCGATCTGCGGATCGAAGTTCCGCCCGTGGGCTTTATTGACCTTGATCTGCCCCCATCGGGCGACAGTTCGTCGACGGTTGCAGCACGTGTCGAAAGGGCGCGTGCCATACAGGCAGACCGGTTCCGTGACACGCCGGAGTTACGACAAAACGCTGACGCAGAAGGCAAAATACTGGAAGAGATCGCCACGCCCGATGCCGAAGGAAAAGAACTGCTGTTGAAAGCTGCGGATCGGTTCGGCCTGTCAGCTCGGGCCTTCCATAGAATCCTGAGGGTGGCGCGCACCATCGCCGATCTGGACGGCGCGACCGATATCCGCCGCCCACACGTGGCCGAGGCACTGAGTTTTCGCATCTCTGCCCGGGTTATGGCCTAAAGCCTGGCCTCGATGGCCTGCCAGATCTTTTCCGCAATATTTACGCCATCAAACCGTTCCAGCTCTTGAATGCCAGTCGGTGAAGTCACGTTAATCTCGGTCAGATAGTCGCCAATAACGTCAATTCCGACAAAGACCTGACCCTTTTCCTTCAGCAGAGGCCCAATCGCCGCGCAGATCTCAAGATCGCGTTCGGACAAGCCGATCTTTTCCGGACGTCCGCCAACATGCATGTTCGACCGCGTTTCGCCTTCGGCTGGTACACGGTTAATCGCGCCGACCGCTTCGCCATCCACCAGGATCACCCGTTTGTCGCCATTGCTGACATCCGGCAGGAATTTCTGCACGATCAAAGGTTCGCGCGAGAATCCGGTGAACAGCTCATGCAAGGAAGTCAGGTTGCGGTCATTGGCATCAAGCCGGAACACACCCGCGCCGCCGTTCCCGTAAAGCGGTTTGAGGATGATATCGCCGTGCTTTTCCTTGAACGCCTTGATCGTCTGCAAGTCGCGCGCAATCGTTGTTGGCGGGGTCAGTTCGGGGAAATCCAGCACCAGCAGCTTTTCCGGGTAATTGCGCACCCAGAACGGATCGTTGACGACAAGCGTCTGCCCCTTGAGACGATCCAGCAAATGCGTGGACGTGATGTAATGCATGTCAAAAGGCGGGTCCTGACGCAGCCAGACGACATCGAAATCGGCCAGATCCACCTCACGTTCGGGGCCCAGAACCGCAGGATCTCCGGCAACCCTTTGCACGGTCATGTCGTGACCTCGCGCGGTGATGCGACCTTGCTGATAGGCCAAGTGATCCGGACCGTAGAAAAACAATGAATGCCCGCGCGCCTGTGCCTCTTCCGCCAGACGGAATGAGCTGTCGGCGTTGATATCCACGGCCCCGATCGGGTCCATTTGAAAGGCGATTTTCATGGCATGTCCCTCAGTTTCCCGCCAGATACATGGACCAGCACGCCTGTGGGTTCAATGGGGCTTAGCCAAAACCAAAGGCGTTTTCGATGATGTGAACAGCGCCAGAGCCATCCACAAGTGCCGCGTCAAAGCGTACGTTTGTCAGCTGCCCGGTCGGCTCGTTTTCCAAGAACTGAGCGGCAGAGGCATAGATTCGTTCGATCTGCCTGCGGCTGATCCGGGCAGCGGCCTTTTCAAAGCTGGTGCTTTTCTTAACTTCGATGAACACAAGCCCGTCGCCGTCGCGTGCAATCAGGTCGATCTCTCCGCCAGCGCCCCGCCAGCGGCGATGCGCTATGGCAAAACCCCGACGTTCGTAATCTGCGGCGACCTGTGACTCTGCGGCCTGTCCAGCGTGGTATGAGATCGAACCCTGTCGTTCACGCCGCCCCATGTCATCCCTTGCCCAATTTCAGAGCTTTCTGGTAAATCGGTCGGCGCGGCAGGTCGTACATTTCCGATACAAGATCCGCTGCATCCCGAACCGAGTGATTTTCCAAAGCTCGTTTCAAAGCTTCTTCTAGGTCGGATTCGTTAACACTTTGCGAATGACTGCGGTCCACCAACAGGACGATTTCGCCTTTGACGGTCTTGCCCCGATACTCCCCTGCCAGTTCGGACAGGCTGCCGCGGCGGACCTCTTCAAACTTTTTCGTTAGCTCTCGACAAAGCGCAGCCTGCCGTTCAGGTCCCAGGCATTCAGCCAGGTCCGACAGACAGGCGGCAAAGCGTTTCGGAGATTCGTAGAACACCAATGTGCCGGGGATGTCCTTCAACGCCTCGATGCGGGTGCGGCGCGCTTTGGTTGCGTTAGGAAGGAAGCCTGCAAAAAAGAAGGCGTCGGTGGGAAGCCCCGCCAACGTCAGGGCCGTTACAACGGCAGACGCGCCGGGGGCACAGGTCACGGTATACCCGGCTTCTGCGGCCTGCTTGCCCAGATCATAGCCCGGATCGGCAATAAGCGGCATTCCCGCTTCGGACGCGTAGGCCACCGATTGCCCTTGCGCCAGCGCCTCCATAATCTTGCCGCGTGCGCCTGCGCCGCTGTGGTCGTGATAGGCCTGGATACGCCGGCCTTCCAGCGGGATGCCATGTATTTCCATCAAGCGACGTAAACTGCGGGTGTCTTCTGCCGCAATTACATCGGCTGAGGCCAAAACATCCAAGGCTCTGAGCGTAATGTCGCGTGCTGTTCCAATCGGAGTGGCAACAAAATACAGGCCCGCAGCCAACTTGATCTTTTGGAAATTCAAAGCTGGACCCTCACAGCGTGACGTTTATTATCGCGGCTCAACAGAACAGAAGCATTCGCAGCCGTCGGATCAGGGAGTTTTCATTTAGATGTTTACCGTTTGCAAGCCCGTAAGCAAGCTGGCGAAAGTCGCCGCTGCCCTGACGACCGCAGCGTTTCTTGCTGCCTGTGAACCGGGTGGTCTTGGCGGAGGCCCCTCGATCAATACCTCAAAGCCGGTTCCTGTCGCCTTGCTGGTTCCCAGAGGATCTGCGCAATCTGGTGATGCGGCGCTGGCGCAAAGCCTTGAGAATGCCGCGCGGCTTGCGATGTCGGATTTGCCGAATGTCCAGATCGACTTACGCGTTTATGACACAGCCGGAAACCCGAACACGGCGACAGCCGTTGCACAGCAGGCTGTTGCGGACGGGGCAAAAATCATCATTGGTCCGGTATATGCCCAGGCAGCAAATGCTGCCGGGTTGGCGGTGCTGAGCAAGAACGTCAACGTTCTTTCGTTTTCAAACAACGCCAGCATTGCAGGCGGCAACGTCTTTGTATTGGGCCCGACCTTTGACAATACGGCCAACCGGCTGGTGAATTATGCGGGCAGTCAGGGCAAGGTCAACACGGTGGTCGTGCACAGCAACGACGCCGCAGGACAACTGGGCCAGTCCGCAATCGCCAATGCCATAGCGAACAGCCGGGTCAACAATGCAGGGACCGTCGCATACGACCGGTCGCAACAGGGCGTCATCAATGCGGTTCCCACGATCAAGGCCACTGTTGATTCGACAGGCGCGGATTCGATCTTCCTGACGGCGACCACGGCGGGGGCATTGCCGCTGTTCTCGCAATTGCTGCCAGAGGCCGGTGTTTCTCCGGCAACCACGCAATACATTGGCCTGACACGTTGGGATATCCCTCCTCAAACTCTGGAGCTTCCGGGGGTTCAAGGGGGGTGGTTTGCATTACCTGACCCGTCCAAGGCACAGGCCTACCGTCAGCGTTACAACGCAACTTACGGCGAAGCACCGCACCCAATCAGCGGTCTGGCCTATGACGGTATCGCCGCAATTGGTGCCTTGGTCAGCCAGGGCAAATCAGACGCCCTGACCGCTTCGGCCCTGACACAGAACGCCGGTTTCCAGGGCGTTGGCGGCATCTTCCGCCTGCGCCCGGACGGCACCAACGAACGCGGTCTGGCAGTTGCCACGATCCAGAACAAACAGGTGGTTGTGATTGACCCTGCCCCACAAAGCTTCTCTGGCGCCGGTTTCTGATCTGACTGGCGCGATCAACGTGCCCGAAAGCGCGTTGATCTGCCCTGCCGGGGACATCTTCGACAGCACTGCCGTCAATGATGCACTGGCTCAGGCCTTTGAGGCCTGCCCGGACAACACCAAAATGCGGTCCGAGACGGTGCGCATTCTGCGCGAGGCTCAAAAGTCTGGCCGCGCGGTCATTGCAGAGGCATTTGGCGAACGTCCTTTCGACGCGCGGGCACTCACGCGCTCATACACTTACCTGACGGATCAACTGGTTGGGACGGCGATGCTGGTCTCAAGCACACGCCTGCATCCGCTTGCAACGCCCACCCAAGGTGAAAAGATCGCCGTTCTGGCTGTTGGCGGTTATGGGCGCGGGGAAATGGCGCCGTTTTCCGACGTCGATCTGCTGTTTCTCACCCCCTACAAGATCACCGCATGGGCCGAGAGCGTTATCGAGTCGATGCTTTATATCCTTTGGGATTTGCGGCTGAAGGTCGGGCATTCCTCACGCACAATCAAGGATTGTCTGCGGCTGGGCGCCGAGGATTTCACGATCCGCACAGCGATGTTGGAGCAACGCTATCTGGCCGGTGACAAGGCGCTGGCGGACGGGTTGGACCGAAGGCTGAAAGACGAACTGTTCAAGGGAACTGAACGCGAGTTCATCGAAGCAAAGTTGCACGAACGTGATGAACGCCACCACAAACAAGGCGAGCGTTACATGGTCGAACCCAACGTGAAGGAAGGCAAAGGCGGCCTACGCGATTTGCAATCCCTCTACTGGATCGCGAAATATGTCTATGGCGTTCAGGACGTGGCCGAACTGGTGCCTTTGGGCTTGTTCACACCCGAAGAGTTCAAGACCTTTGTTCAGGCCGAAGAATTCCTTTGGGCTGTGCGTTCGCACCTGCATCTTGTCACCGGCCGTGCGACCGAGCAGCTTACCTTTGACATGCAGGTCGAGGTTGCCGCGCGCATGGGGTACGAGGACCGCGCCGGGCGTCGTGCGGTCGAAGTGTTCATGCAGCGGTATTTCCGCGAAGCCACCCGCGTGGGTGAGTTGACGCGCATCTTCCTGACCAAACTCGAATCGCTGCACATGAAAGGTGCGCCGTTGCTGGAACGCATTTTCCGCAGGCGTCGACGGGTCAAGGCAGGGTACAAGGTGGTTCACGGCCGTCTGGATCTGGTGGAACCTGAAAAATTTCTATCCGACAAAGTGAACCTGCTGCGCCTGTTCGAAGAAGGTTTGCGGACAGGTATGCTGATCCATCCCGATGCCATGCGGCTGGTGAGCGCGAACCTGCATCTGATCGATGACGAGATGCGCGGCGACAAGGAAGCCCAGCGCATTTTCCTGGATCTGATGTTGAAACACGGCAACCCGGAACGTGCATTGCGACGTATGAACGAACTGGGCGTGCTGTCCGCTTTCCTACCCGAGTTCGAGCACATCGTGGCGATGATGCAGTTCAATATGTATCACAGCTATACGGTGGACGAGCATACGATCCAATGCATCGTCAATCTTGCCCAGATCGAACGCGGAGAGCTGGTCGAATCCCTGCCTCTGGCGTCATCGATTCTGAAAGGCGGGGTGAACCGAAAGGTGCTGTACGTCGCGCTTCTTCTGCATGACATTGCGAAAGGTCGCCCCGAAGATCACTCGATCCTTGGGGCACAGATCGCGCGCAAGGTGGCGCCTCGGCTCGGCCTGAACAAATCGGATTCCGAAACCGTTGAATGGCTGGTGCGTTATCACTTGCTGATGTCCGACATGGCGCAAAAACGCGATATCTCCGACCCTCGGACGGTGCGCGATTTTGCCAAAGCCGTTCAGACAACCAAACGGCTGGATTTGCTGACGGTTCTGACGGTTTGTGACATTCGCGGTGTTGGCCCGACCACCTGGAACAACTGGAAGGCCACCTTGCTGCGCGCCCTGCATGCTGAAACAAAGCGTGCACTGGAAACCGGTATGGAAGATCTGAACCGGGCGAACCGGGGGGCCGAGGCCAAAACAGCGCTACGCCGCGCCTTGGACAACTGGTCCAAGGCTGACCTCAAGGTCGAGACCGGGCGCCACTACGCCCCGTATTGGCAGGGCCTGAACCTTGCGACGCATATCGAGTTTGCCGAGATGCTGTACGCGCTGGAACAAAGCGGCGATCCCGGCGCGATGGAAATTCGCCTGCAACCTGATGAAGACCGTGATGCGACGCGGGCCTGTTTCGCCATGGGAGATCACCCCGGTATTTTTGCCCGCATCGCCGGGGCACTGGCTCTGGTCGGCGCGAATGTCGTGGATGCACGTAGCTATACCACCAAAGACGGCTACGTGACGGACGCGTTCTGGATTCAGGACGCCGAAGGGCACCCGTTCGAGGCATCGCGCCTTCCACGCCTGACGCAGATGATTCACAAGACCCTGCGCGGCGAAGTCGTCGCCAAGGAAGCGCTGAAGTCGCGTGACAAGATCAAGAAACGCGAACGCGCTTTCAACGTGCCAACTCATATCACGTTCGACAATGAGGGCTCTGAAATCTACACAATCATCGAGGTGGACACACGCGACCGCCCAGGCCTGCTGTTTGATCTGACCCGGACCCTGGCCGCGGCGAACGTGTATATCGCCAATGCCGTGATCGCGACCTATGGCGAACAGGTGGTCGATACGTTCTACGTCAAGGATATGTTTGGCTTGAAGTATTACTCGGAAAGCAAGCAGCGCGGGCTTGAGGCCAAGCTGCGCACGGCAATCACCGAAGGCGCCGAGCGTGCGGCCTCATGAAGCAAATACGGTTGTTCTCTGGCCTGTTCACGGTCGGCTTCTGGACGCTCGCCAGCCGAATTCTGGGGTTTCTACGGGAAATACTGCTGACGGCCTATATCGGACCGGGCCCAGTGATGGATGCCTTTGTTGCTGCCTTTCGCCTGCCCAACATGTTCCGCCGCTTTTTCGCCGAGGGGGCATTTAACGCGGCCTTTGTGCCGATGTTCTCCAAACGACTGGAAGCCGACGAAGACCCTCAGGGTTTCGCGCAGGACGCATTCAATCTTCTGGCCGTGGCTGTTCTGGCGCTGGTCGGGCTGGCCATGGTTTTCATGCCCGGTCTGGTGTGGCTGACCGCCGAAGGGTTTTACGGCGATGAACGGTTCGATCTGGCGGTGGATTATGGATATGTTGTGTTTCCATACATCCTGTTCATGTCTCTGGCTGCCTTGTTTTCTGGTGTTCTGAATGCAACCGGGCGGTTTGCGGCAGCGGCAGCTGCACCTGTTCTGCTGAACATTTTCGCCTGCACCGCCCTGATCGCCGGTGCCATGTCCGGCGGCGAAGTGATCCGGTGGTTGATCCCGGTCATTCCGGTGGCCGGTGTCGCGCAACTGGCGCTGGTCTGGGTTGCTACCGAACGCGCCGGCATCCACATCCGCCCCAGCATGCCGCGTCTGACGCCCGAAATGCGACGGATGGTACGTATCGCAGTCCCGGCCGCGCTGGCGATGGGGGTCACGCAGGTCAATCTGGTTGTCGGGCAATTGGTTGCGTCGAAAACCGAAAAGGCCGTCAGCTGGTTGTTTGCCGCAGACAGGCTCTACCAGTTGCCTTTGGGTGTTGTAGGCATTGCTGTCGGCATAGTCTTGTTGCCGGACCTGTCCCGCCGCTTGCGCGCGGATGACAAAGAGGGCGCACGCAATGCCTTTTCCCGGGCCGGTGAGTTCACACTGCTGCTGACGCTGCCTTCGACTGTCGCCCTCGTGGTTATGCCAACCCCCCTCGTATCCGTGCTGTTCGAACGCGGCCAGTTCGGCCCCGAGGATACGGCCGCCACGGCCCTTGCGGTTGCCATCTACGGGGTAGGGCTTCCGGCTTTCATGTTGCAAAAATTGCTGCAACCGCTGTTTTTTGCGCGCGAGGATACACGTTCCCCGTTTCACTACGCGGTTGTTGCGATGATCGTGAACGCAGCTCTGGCGTTTGGTCTGTTTCCACTGGTGGGCTGGATCGCACCGGCAATTGCTGCATCGACTGCCGGGTGGGCGATGGTTGTGCTACTGGCCTTGGGCTCACGACGTATGGGTGAAGAGGCACGCTTCGATGTCCGGTTAAAAAAGCGGGCGAACAGGATTGTGGCCGCTTCGCTTGGGATGGGCGCGATCTTATACGCCGCGCTCTACCTGTTCGGGTGGGCGTTGGAAGTTCCCGGCTGGCGTTATCTGGCACTGCTGATCCTGATCATGGTCGCTGCCGTCTCATATTTCCTTCTGGGTCATATCTTCGGCGCCTTCAAACTGTCGGAGTTCAAACACACTCTGCGCCGGTCCTGATCAATCCCGGCGAATGCGTCCGACGATCCGGGACCACGCGCCCGGTGCAACAAGAAAAGACAAGCCAAAACCGGTGGCAAACCCACCCAGATCGGCAACCCATTCCCAGTTGCCACCAAAGATCAGGCCGAAAAGAAACTGTATGCCCATAAGGACTGCAATCAATTGAAATGCCCGTGCTTGGTTTGCACCTACAAGTGACAGTTTGCGCCACAACAGCCACGTGAATGCGCCGATCAGGCCATACACCGGCGGGAACCCTCCAATCAGCGGATAGCGTGGGTCCAGTAACACAGCGTAGGCAAGCGCGCCGCCAATGCCTGATACGATAAAAATCAGCAGCATCGAGAAACCGCCGAACACTTCGCCAACCATTTTGCCCATCGCCAGCACGAAAACACAGACGAAAATCGCCTGCGTGAAATTTGCGGACACGAAGGGGTAGGTCACGAAGCGGATGACATGTTCGAATGGCCAGCGCCCGTTCAGTACCATCCAGTCGAAAATATCCGCCGAGAACGCATAATGCTGGATCGCATCCAGCCGCCAGCCCACCGCTGCTGGTCCTCCAACCAGCCCGCGTGATCCCAGCGTGAAGGCAATTTCTATCCCGATGATGAACAGAACCAGCGCCACCACGGCAGGGGGCAGGGGGTTCACAGGCGGTGTGTAATGTTCACTGCTCATTGGGCTGGCCTTTCGCGGCTGTTGACGTCCCTTTGCCTCATGGGTAAGCGACGGGGGCTGATTTTTCCAGACAGGAGTTCCCTTTGATGACTGAGTCCCAATTCACGCCGCGCGTGTTTTCTGGTGCGCAGCCTTCGGGCAATCTACACCTCGGCAACTATCTCGGGGCGCTTCGGAACTGGGTGAGAATGCAGAGCGAGGAGTTTGAGACTATCTATTGCATGGTCGATCTGCACGCGATCACCGTCTGGCAAGACCCAACCGAGTTGCAGCATGCAACGCGGGAGCTTTGTGCCGGTTACATCGCTTCCGGTCTAAACCCGGAAAAATCAATCTTGTTCAACCAAAGTCAGGTGCCGGAACACGCGCAACTGGCCTGGATATTCAACTGTGTCGCGCGCATGGGATGGATGCAGCGCATGACCCAGTGGAAGGACAAGGCTGGCAAAAACCAGCAGAACGCTTCGCTTGGCCTGTTTGCCTACCCTGCTCTGATGGCAGCCGATATTCTGATCTATCACGCAACCCATGTGCCAGTTGGCGAAGACCAGAAACAGCATCTGGAGTTGACCCGCGACATCGCCATAAAATTCAACAACGATTTTGGCGTCGATTTCTTTCCCATCACCGAACCGGTGATCGAAGGGTCAGCGACAAGGGTCATGAGCTTGCGGGATGGGTCCAAGAAGATGTCAAAGTCCGATCCCTCGGACATGAGTCGGATCAACCTGACCGACGATGCAGATGCGATCGCAAAGAAAATCCGCAAGGCCAAGACCGACCCTGACGCTTTGCCGTCGGATGTCGAAGGTCTGGAGGGCCGCCCCGAAGCGCGTAATCTGGTCAATATCTACGCAACACTCAGCGAACAAAGCATCGAGCAGGTTCTGGCCGAAGTTGGCGGCAAGCAGTTCGGTGATTTCAAACCGATGCTGGCTGATCTGGCGGTCGCCAAGCTGGCCCCAATCTCGACTGAGATGTCGCGCCTTATGGGAGAACAGGCCGAGATTGACCGGATTCTGGCTCACGGGGCCGAACGCGCCCGCCAGATCGCTGCTCCGATCCTGCAAAAGACCTATGAAATCGTCGGTATGGTCGGATCGGCATCACGCTGAATGCACTGGACCTTCGCCTGACGCCCACCTAGGGTCTGCCTGAACCACAGGAGGGCGTCATGGCAACCGGCAAAAACATCCGGACCTACTTTCAGGGCCAGTGGCATGACGGGGATACTCCTATCATGCGCGCAGCGGATCATGGGGCCTGGCTTGGATCATCCGTATTCGATGGTGCCCGCTATTTCGACGGGTTGGCCCCTGATCTGCACGCCCATTGCGCCCGGGTGAACCGGTCCGCTGAAGCCCTGATGCTGACACCAACCATGACAGCCGAACAGATGGTCGAATTGGTGCATGAAGGGTTGCAAGCCTACAGCCCTGACACAGCTGTTTATATCCGCCCGATGTATTGGGGCATTGATGGCGACAGCACGGCAATCGTTCCGCAGGAAAACAGCACAGGGTTTGCCATCTGTCTGGAAGAAATCCCGATGGCACCGGAAACGGCTTCAGCCACGCTGTCGACCACGCGATTCCGTCGCCCGGTACTGGAATCGGCTGTGGTCAATGCCAAGGCCGGGTGCCTTTACCCCAACAATGCGCGCATGTTGCAAGAGGCGCGCTCCAAAGGGTTCTCGAACGCACTGGTCGCTGACGCGATGGGCAATGTGGCCGAAACGGCAACAGCCAACATCTTCATGGTCAAGGATGGCGAGGTCTTTACCCCGATCCCCAACGGCACATTTTTGGCAGGGATCACGCGGGCGCGACATATCAAGAATCTGCGCGAGGATGGTGTTACAGTTCATGAAACGGTCTTGGGTTTCGAGGATTTTCATCAGGCGGACGAGGTTTTCATGTCCGGCAATATGAGCAAGATCACACCGGTGACTGCGCTAGAAGACACACAGTTTCAGCTTGGTCCAATTGCCCGCCGTGCCCGCGCACTTTACTGGGACTGGGCTGCAAGCGAACGCTAGTACATCGACATGAACGTGTCCGAGTTGCCAGCACGCAAACGCTCGGGCATGATCTCTTAAAATTGAAGAGGACACCCATGCGTAAGTTCTTAGTTGTTCTGGATGACAGCCGTGAATGCCTGAACGCAATGCGGTTCGCCGCGATGCGTGCCGCGCATACAGGTGGCGGCGTGACGATCTTGTCGGTTATTCCGCCGGACGAGTTCAATCACTGGATCGGTGTTGCCGAAACCATGCGCGAAGAAGCCCGGGAACGTATCCATGCCCATTTCGAAGTCTTCGCCAAATGGATGCGCGACAAACAGAATGTAGAACCTGAACTGGCCATTCGCGAAGGTGATCCGGTGCCGCAGATCATCGAACATGTTCAGTCTGACCCTGAGATCGGCGTTCTCGTTCTTGGGGCGGGAACTGACAAGAAAGGCCCCGGCCCGCTGGTGACCCAGCTCACAAAGAACTCTGGCAGCCTGCCGATCCCGATAACGATTGTTCCCGGTGATCTGAGCAAGGAAAAGCTGGAAGAAATCACCTGAGGATAGAACGTGGCGAAGACGTTGCAGTTCTGGTTCGACTTCGCCTCGACCTATTCTTATCTCAGCGCGATGCGAATCGAACAGGCCGCACGGGGCACAGGTGTCTCGGTCGACTGGCAACCTTTTCTGTTGGGGCCGATTTTCGCGGATCAGGGATGGCGCACATCGCCGTTCAACCTGTATCCGGCCAAAGGGCGCTATATGTGGCGTGACATGGAACGTCTTTGCAGCGCACGCGGGCTGAAATTAGTTCGGCCTGACCCGTTCCCGCAAAACTCCCTCACCGCAGCGCGCCTGACTCTGGCCCTTGCGCATCGCGAAGAACGGGCTGCCTTCGCAAAGGCTGTCTTCAGCGCTGAATTCGGGGACGGGAAGAACATCTCTGACGAAGGCGTGCTTGAGGATTGCCTGAAGGTGGCAGGTCTGCCTGCGGCAGTGATGAATCGCGCAAAAGATCCGAGCATCAAGGCTGCTCTGTTCGAGCAATCCGCGCGCGCAAAAGCACTTGGCCTGTTCGGCGCACCGAGTTTTGTGGCGGGGGCAGAGCTGTTTTGGGGAGATGACCGGCTGGATGAGGCGATTCGTTACTCGCTCACGATTTAGAATCGTTCCAAATATTGACTTCTCCGACCCCTGAGCGCATATCAGAAACACCTCAGACGGAGCTGCCTCATGTTCATCCAGACCGAATCCACCCCAAACCCGGCCACATTGAAATTTCTGCCCGGCCAAACGGTGCTTGAGGCTGGAACCGCGGATTTCCCGACAGCCGAGGCTGGTGATAAGTCCCCACTGGCCAAACGAATCTTTGCGGTAAACGGTGTGACCGGTGTGTTTTTTGGAAACGACTTTGTCACTGTGACCAAATCCGACGAAGTTCAGTGGGATCACATCAAACCTGCAATTCTTGGCGCAGTGATGGAGCATTATCAATCCGGCCAGCCTGTCATGGGTGCAGACGCGGCAGCGGCCTCGGGTCATGCCGAACATACCGGAGAAGATGCGGAAATCGTCAATCAGATCAAAGATCTGCTGGACAGCCGCGTGCGCCCGGCCGTGGCACAGGATGGTGGCGACATTACCTTTCATGGCTTTGATCGCGGCGTGGTCTATCTGCACATGCAGGGTGCCTGCGCGGGGTGCCCGTCATCGACCCTGACACTGAAGATGGGTATCGAAAACCTGCTGCGCCACTACATCCCTGAAGTGACCGAGGTTCGACCAGTTGCCGTCTGACCCGACGATCCTGGCATTTGATACATCGGCCGCGCATTGCGCGGCCGCTTTGTTGCGTGGCGGTGTGATCGCAGTATCCCGTGTCGAAGACATGGCACGCGGCCAGGCCGAACGGTTGATGCCCTTGTTGCAAGAATTACTGACCGAAGCCGGTTGCGTATGGGCCGATCTGGACGCCATCGGTGTTGGGATTGGGCCCGGCAATTTCACGGGTATACGCATCTCGGTCTCTGCCGCCCGGGGCCTTGCCTTGGGCCTTGGCGTCCCCGCGGTGGGTGTTTCTGGATTCGATGCTCTGATTGAACTGGCAGAAGAGAGCCAACGTCCAGCCATCCCTGCGCCGCGCGAACAGGTGTATGTACAACTTCCCGGAACCGGCCCTTGCCTGTTGCCTTTGGGCGAGGCCGAACAGCATGGGCCTTTGTATGTCTGCCCCGACCCCGCATTGCAGGTACAAGCCGTTGCCAGACTTGCCGCAAGACGATGGCACAGCGTCAGTGCGCCTCCAGCCCCGCTATATGTCAGACCTGCGGACGCGGCCCCGTCCCGAGATGTGCCGCCTGTGTTGCTGGACCAATGACGCCTTACGAGATGGCAGCGACACATGCAGCGGCGTTCACCCAGTCACGCCCATGGACTGCCGATGAATTCGCCAGCCTTTTGGAAAACCGGTTCACTGATTACGTTGGGGATGCCCGTTGCTTTGCCCTGTTTCAGGTGATCGCGGGTGAGGCAGAGTTGCTGACGATTGCGACTCACCCCGCGTTTCAAAGACAAGGGCTCGGGTCACAGGCGATGCACGACTGGCACGACCGGGCAGTCACTTTGCAGGTAAACCGCGCTTTTCTGGACGTCGCTGCCGACAATGTTGCAGCAATCGCTTTGTATTGGCGATGCGGGTATCGCCAGTGCGGTCAGCGCAAGGGTTATTATTCCAGAAAAACAGGCCCAAATATCGATGCTCTTGTGATGGAACGCCGACTGCCCTTACGGCAACCAAAGATTTTTTAGACCATTTGGTCAGAAATCAATTGACCATGACGGTTGCAAACGTCCTTAATTCCCGCCATCACAACACTTATGCTCGCTAAAAGTGGGTAAACGGGGCTAATCTTACCTCGTGCCAACAAAAAAAATGGGAGACTTAAATGACCCTGATGAAATCCTTGATGGGTGCTGCCGCTGCTGTCGCTCTGACCGCAGGTGCAACTTTCGCCGAACCGGCGCTGATCTTTGACCTGGGCGGCAAGTTCGACAAATCTTTCAACGAAGCCGCGTATAATGGCGCGCAGCGTTGGGCCGATGAGACCGGCGGCGAGTACCGCGAGATCGAGATCCAGTCGGAAGCACAGCGCGAACAGGCTCTGCGCCGTTTCGCAGAATCAGGTGCCAATCCGATCATCACCATGGGCTTTGGTATGGCCGATCCGTTGTCGGCCGTTGCAGGCGATTATCCCGAAACCAAATTCGTGGCTGTCGACGTGAACTGGCTGGACATCCCCAACATCCGCCAGATCGGCTTTGCCGAGCATGAAGGATCGTACCTGGTTGGCATGATGGCAGCGATGGCATCGAAATCGGGAACCGTTGGCTTTATCGGCGGTATGGACATTCCGCTGATCCGCCACTTTGGCTGCGGATACGCACAAGGCGCCAAAGCCGTGAACCCGGACATCAATGTTGTCGCCAACATGACCGGCACCACCCCTGCGGCATGGAACGACCCGGTAAAAGGTTCGGAACTTACAAAAGCACAGATCAGCCAGGGTGCTGACGTGATCTATGCCGCGGCTGGCGGTACAGGTGTTGGCGTTCTGCAAACGGCAGCCGACGAAGGCATCCTGTCGATCGGCGTGGACAGCAACCAGAACCACCTGCATCCGGGCAAGGTCCTGACGTCGATGCTGAAACGTGTGGACGTCGCGGTGTATGACGCGATGAAAGCAGGTGACGCCGTAGAAACCGGCGTGTTCACCATGGGACTGGCCGAAGAAGGTGTAGGCGTCGCCATGGACGATAACAACAAAGAGCTTGTTTCGGTCCAAATGAACGATGCGGTGGAAGAAGCCCGCAAAGCCATCATCAACGGCGATATCACCGTTGTCAGCTATTACGAGAACGACAGCTGCCCCGCACTGCAGTTCTGATATCGCGCGGGGCGGAAGGAACCCTTCCGCCCCGCCATCCACACTGCCATCCGTGCCACCTGCCGGATGGGCTTTTCGGCAGTTGAGGGTAAGACATGACCGTCCCCGCCATTGAGCTCAAAGGGATTTCCAAATCCTTTGGGCCGGTTCAGGCCAACAAAGACATCTCAATCAGCGTCGCCCCCGGTACGATCCATGGGATCATCGGTGAAAACGGTGCGGGCAAATCCACGCTGATGAGCATCCTCTACGGCTTTTACAAAGCCGACAAAGGTGAAATTTGGATCAACGGGACAAAGACCGAAATCCCTGACAGCCAGGCGGCTATCGCCTCGGGCATCGGGATGGTGTTTCAGCACTTCAAGCTGGTGGAGAATTTCACTGTTCTGGAAAACATCGTTCTGGGTGCCGAAGATGGCGGCCTTCTGGCTCCGTCTCTGGCCAAGGCCCGCAAAGAACTGAAAGAACTGGAAGAAGAATACGAACTGTTCGTTGACCCCGACAAACGCATTGATGAGATCGGTGTGGGGATGCAGCAGCGTGTCGAAATTTTGAAGGCATTGTATCGCAAGGCCGAGATTCTGATTCTGGATGAACCGACTGGCGTTCTGACCCCGGCAGAGGCTGACCAACTGTTCCGTATTCTGGATCGTCTGCGGGCCGAAGGGAAAACGATCATCGTGATCACCCACAAGCTGCGCGAAATCATGGAAAACACCGATACCGTTTCGGTCATGCGCCGTGGGCAGATGACGGCTACGGTGAAAACTTCGGACACCAGCCCTGAAGAACTGGCCGAACTGATGGTAGGCCGTAAGGTTTTGCTGCAAGTCGACAAGGTGCCTGCGACGCCGGGCAAACCCATTCTTGAGATCGAAAAGCTGAGCGTTTTCGATTCCGCCGGTGTTGAACGGGTCAAAGGCATCGACCTGACCGTGCGTGCCGGTGAGATCGTCGGCATTGCCGGTGTGGCGGGCAATGGGCAGTCGGAACTGCTGGAGGTTCTGGGCGGGATGCGTCCGGGACAAGGCTCGATCAAGCTGAATGGCGAACCGCTGGCACTAAGCGGTGCCGGATCAGACGGTCAGGCGCGTCGTGCACAGCGCATCGCGCATGTGCCCGAAGACCGTCAGCGCGAAGGCCTGATTATGGATTTCCACGCGTGGGAGAACGTGGCCTTTGGCTATCACCGGGACCCCGCTTATCAGCGAGGCCTGTTCATGGACAATTCCGCGCTGCGCGCTGATACCGAAGCCAAGATCGAGAAATTCGATGTTCGGCCACCGGATCCTTGGCTTGCCGCCAAGAGCTTTTCGGGCGGGAACCAGCAGAAAATCGTCGTTGCCCGCGAAATCGAGCGAAACCCTGACCTGCTGCTGGTCGGCCAGCCGACACGTGGCGTTGATATTGGTGCGATCGAGTTCATTCACAAGCAGATCGTTGCCCTGCGCGACCAAGGCAAGGCGATCCTGCTGGTTTCGGTTGAGTTGGAAGAGATCTTCTCGCTGTCCGACCGGATCGCAGTGATGTTCGACGGGCATATCATGGGCGAACGCCTGCCCAGCGAAACAGATGAAAAAGAACTTGGCCTGCTGATGGCCGGTGTTGCAGGAGAGGCCGCGTAGGATGGAAAAAATGCCTAAATGGGCCGATGTCGTTCTGATCCCGCTGATCAGTCTGTTGCTGGCCGCTTTCCTGTCTGCGCTAGTCATCCTCGCCATCGGAGAAAACCCCGTCGAAGCTGTTAAGCTGATGGTTACAGGCGCGTTGGGGTCAACCTATGGCTGGGGCTATACGCTCTATTACGCGACAAACTTCATGTTTACCGGCCTTGCGGTCGCCGTCGCATTCCACGCCCGCTTGTTCAACATTGGTGGCGAAGGTCAGGCGATGTTGGGCGGTCTTGGGGTGGCCATGGTTTGCCTTTACGTCGACTGGCCGCATTGGAGCATTGCATTGCTTGCGGCCTGCGCGGCATCAATGCTGTTCGGTGCGTTTTGGGCCGCTATCCCAGCCTACCTTCAGGCCAAGCGCGGCAGCCATATCGTGATTACCACGATCATGTTCAATTTCATTGCCGCTGCCTTTCTGAACTACATGTTGGTCAACATCATGCGCCCGCAAGGGTCGCAGGACCCGGCAACCGCGCGATTCCCCGAAACCGTCCATCTGCCAACTTTCCAGTCAATGTTCTCGACCGCAGAAAACGTGGTGTTCCGGGGGGCTCCGGTAAACATTACATTCTTCATCGCGTTGCTGGCCTGTGTCGTCGTCTGGGCGCTGATCTGGCGGACCCGGCTGGGCTATGAAATCCGAGCTTATGGCCACTCTGAAACCGGCGCGGTCTATGCCGGTATCTCACCGGTTCGCATTACTATTGTTGCGATGCTGATCTCGGGTGCGCTGGCAGGTTTGATGGCCATCAATAACGTCATGGGCGAGGCGGAGCGCCTTGTCCTGAACTCGACCGAAGGCGCTGGGTTCATCGGGATTGCCGTGGCCCTTATGGGGCGCTCACATCCTTTCGGCGTATTGCTGGCCGCGCTTTTGTTCGGGTTCCTGTATCAGGGCGGGGCCGAGCTGGCACTGTGGGCATCGATCCCGCGCGAGCTGATCGTGGTCATTCAGGCGCTGGTGATCCTGTTCACCGGTGCGCTGGACAACATGGTACGGATGCCGCTTGAGAAACTGTTCCTTGGTATGCGGAAGAGGGCAGAGTAATGGACTTCTTTGTAACCCTCATCCAGGTTCTGGATTCGACCATCCGCCTATCCACGCCTCTTTTGCTGGCCTGTTTGGCCGGTCTGTATTCGGAACGGGCTGGCATTTTCGACATCGGGCTGGAAGGCAAAATGCTGGTGGCCGCGTTCTTTTCTGCGGCTGTCGCGGCGGTTACGGGTTCAGTCTGGCTGGGCTTGCTGGCTGGCATCGGATCCTCATTGGCGCTGTCAGGGCTGCACGGGTTGGCATCGATAACCTTCCGGGGCAACCAGCTGATTTCGGGTGTTGCAATAAACTTTCTCGCCTCGGGCCTGACAGTGCTTGTCGCCCAAAGCTGGTTCCAACAGGGCGGTCGTACGCCCTCGCTCTTTGGTGGCGGCCGGTTCGAGCCTATCAATTTTCCATTTGCCGATGCGCTTGGAGGGGTTCCGATTGTCGGCCCGATCTATTCCGAACTGCTCTCGGGCCATTCGATCCTTGTTTATGTGGCATTCCTGATGGTTCCAGCAACGTGGTGGGTGCTTTTCCGCACACGGTTCGGCCTGCGCCTGCGGGCTGTGGGTGAAAACCCGGCAGCCGTCGACACGGCAGGCGTATCCGTGGTTGGCCTGCGCTTCGCAGCCGTCGCGATCTGTGGCGTACTTTGTGGTATCGCAGGCGCTTATCTGGCGACGGCTTTGCAGGCGGGGTTCGTCAAGGAAATGACTGCTGGTCGTGGCTTTATTGCGCTGGCCGCCTTGATCTTTGCCAAATGGCGCCCGTGGCACGCCATGTGGGCCTGTTTGCTGTTTGGCCTGCTTCAGGCGGTAGCACTTCGGTTCCAAAACATCGATCTTGGTGGCGTAGTGATTCCGGTCCAGGTGATGGACGCCCTGCCCTATATCCTGACAGTTGTTATTCTGGCCGGTTTTGTCGGCAAGGCCGTGCCACCACGGGCAGGCGGAGAGCCCTACATCAAAGAGCGCTGATAAGGCCAGTTCCGAATGGAGTTTCGGTCCTGTTCGCTGCAAGGCGGCATGCAGAGTTGATTTTGCATGCTGCAACCGTTCTAAGAGGGTATGCACGTATACCTTCCCATAGCCGAAGTTTCTGTCAGCCCATTCCTGCTGTTGGGGATCGGTGGGGTCGTCGGTGTTTTATCTGGTATGTTCGGGGTCGGCGGAGGATTTTTGATCACTCCGCTGCTGTTTTTTATCGGCATTCCCCCGGCGGTTGCCGTTGCGACATCAGCCAATCAGGTTGTCGCTTCTTCCATTTCGGGATTGTTGGCGCATCTCAGGCGCAAGACCGTGGACCTGAAAATGGGAAGCGTTCTGCTGACCGGAGGGTTGTTTGGCGCGGCCCTGGGTATGGTGGTTTTCAATTTTCTCAAGCATCTCGGACAGGTCGATCTGGCTGTACAGATTTGCTATGTCGTGTTTCTGGGGGCCATCGGAACCCTGATGTTCATTGAAAGCCTTGCCGCCATCCGAAAAGCCAGAAAGTCCGGGTATCAACCTGCCCCCAAGCGACGCCAGCGTACATGGGTTCACGCACTGCCCTTCAAGATGCGGTTTCGGGCATCAAGCCTTTACATCTCGGTCATACCACCTGCACTGGTCGGGTTTGGTGTTGGCATCCTGTCGGCGATCATGGGTGTCGGCGGCGGGTTCATCATGGTACCCGCGATGATCTATGTTCTTGGCATTCCGACCAAAGTGGTTATCGGGACATCCCTGTTCCAGATCATTTTCGTCGCCGGTTTCACAACCATGATACATGCGTCGACAAATTTCAGCGTCGACATAGTGCTTGCCCTGTTCTTGTTGCTTGGCGGCGTTCTGGGCGCGCAATTGGGGACGCAGATCGGTGCACGTCTGAAAGCCGAACAGCTGCGCATTCTGTTGGCGTTGCTGGTCATGGGCGTTGCCGGAAAGATCGGATTTGACCTTCTATTGCCGCCGTTGGAGATCTTTTCTCTGGCAGAGCCTGGAGGGGTATGATGTTGTTTTCTCCGTACCACGCGACAATAACCGCTCTTGAATTCGAGTTTGATAGAAGGCAAGCCAAGACCCAGCGCAAAGTGACGGTATCATGCATATTTACCTGCCCATAGCCGAAGTCTCGGTAAATGCATTTCTACTCCTTGGTCTGGGTGGAATGGTTGGAATTCTGTCGGGGATGTTCGGGGTCGGCGGCGGGTTTCTCATGACGCCGCTGCTGTTTTTCATTGGCATACCACCGGCTGTTGCGGTTGCGACAGAGGCCAATCAGATTGTTGCATCGTCCTTTTCCGGGGTGCTGGCCCATTTTCGACGAAAGACCGTTGACCTCAAGATGGGTACGGTTTTGTTGACAGGCGGTCTAGTCGGGGCTGCATTGGGCGTTGTTGTCTTTAACTATCTAAAAAGCCTAGGCCAGGTCGACCTTCTGGTAACCCTTTGTTACGTGGTCTTCCTTGGTATTATTGGCAGCCTGATGTTCATCGAAAGCTTGAGGGCGCTGCGCAAAGCCAAGAAAGGCGGGGCAGCGCCAGCCAAGCGCCGCCAACGTGGCTGGGTTCATTCGATGCCCTTCAAGATGCGCTTTCGCACATCAGGTCTTTATATCTCGGTCATTCCACCGGTTGTAGTTGGTCTAAGCGTCGGGGTCTTGTCCGCGATTATGGGGGTCGGTGGCGGCTTCATCATGGTCCCGGCGATGATTTACCTGCTGGGAATGCCCACGAAAGTCGTTGTCGGCACATCGTTGTTTCAGATCATCTTCGTAACCGCATTTACCACGATGCTGCACGCGACCACCAACTATACAGTGGACATTGTCCTGGCGGTATTGCTGCTGGTCGGGGGCGTCATTGGCGCCCAGATCGGAACCGTAATCGGTTCGCGCATGCCGGCAGAACAACTACGCGTTCTGTTGGCGGCGCTGGTTCTGGTCGTCTGCGGCAAGCTGGCCCTTGATTTGCTTCTTGAACCATCCGAGCTTTATTCGCTTGGCAACAGCGGGGGGCATTAAGAATGCTGCGCTATGTCTTTGCCGCTTTGTGCCTGTTCTGCCTGCCCGCAGCAGCCGATGAAGAGCAGGTCGTCCTGGGCCTCAGCCAGGATCGTGTTGCGATCACTGCCGACTTTGACGGGTCTGAGATCCTCATTTTCGGGGCCATCAAACGGGAATCACCCATTCCGCCAGGCCCACCAGTCGCGGTTATTGTAGCGGTTGCAGGCCCGTCCGAGCCCGTAACGGTTCGCCGCAAAGAGCGAAAGCTTGGGATTTGGGTAAACACCGATAGCGTTCTGGTCGACCTGGCACCAAGTTTCTACGCAGTTGCCACCAGCGAACCGTTGGATCAAATTCTGACCGATACCGAAGACCTGCGTCACCGCATTTCGATCGAACGCGCGATCCGGTCGGTCGGAGCGGCGATGCACATCCGTGGTGCTCAGGATTTTGCAGATGCCGTGATCCGTATCCGTGAATCTGAACAGCTGTATTCCATCCGCGAGAACACTGTGGCCGTGGACGAACAAACCTTGTTCCGGACGTCAATTGACATGCCTGCGGACCTGACCGAAGGGGATTACTCAGCTCGGATCTTCCTGACCCGCGGAGGAGAGGTTGTATCGCAATACGAAACCAAAATCGACGTCCGCAAAGTCGGGTTGGAGCGGTTTCTGTACAATATGTCCCGTCAGCAACCCGTTTGGTACGGGCTGATGTCATTGGTTATCGCAATTGCCGCGGGTTGGGGCGCGTCGACAGCGTTCCGTCTGTTGCGGGAAAACTGACACTCACCCCCTGCCGATATAGGGCATGGTCGTGGCCATGACCGTCATGAACTGCACATTCGCTTCGGGCGGCAGGGTGGCCATATGCAGAACGGACCGCGCGGCATCTTCAACCGCCATGGTTGGGTCCGGCGTCTGGCCTGCCGCCTGCGCCGCATCCACCAGATCCTGAACCATCTGCGTGCGTGCGTTGCCGATATCGATCTGACCACATGCAATTCCAAAGGATCGTCCATCCAGTGAAAGGCTGCGCGTCAGCCCCGTAATGGCATGTTTGGTCGCCGAATAATGTACAGAATTCGGACGCGGAACATGCGCTGCAATCGATCCGTTATTGATGATCCGCCCGCCCTGCGGGCTTTGATGACGCATGATCCCAAAGGCCTCACGCGCGCATAGAAACATACCGTTCAGGTTGACGTTGACGGTTTGATACCAATCGTCCAACGCGATTTCGTCGATTGTGCCCCCGCGGGCAAAAATACCAGCGTTGTTAAACAGAACATCAAGTCGCCCTGTCCGATCCATGAATACGTGGAACGCCTGTTTGACTGCGTCCGGGTCGGTCACATCGGCGGGCATTGCTATGGCCGCCGGGTATTCTTGCGCGAGGGCATTCAGCTTGTCCGCGCTGCGCGCCAGCAGCCCGACCGTCCAGCCCTGCGCCAGAAAAAGCTCGGCGGTGGCCCGACCGATGCCAGAGCTTGCACCAGTTACGATTATGGAACCCATGTCTCTTCTGCCTCCAGTGCGAGTGAAACTGCGGGGACCGCGCGCAAATCATCTATCTGCAACGGGTAAGTGGGTTTTGACAATCGATTGCGAACCACCCAGATCAAACGCTCCTGTGCGCGGGTGATCGCGACATAAGCCAAACGCTTCCACAAAGGCTGCCCGGCCTCAGTACGGCCCATCCGGGCGGCGGCGTAAATGTCAGGGGCAAACACCTGAACCGTGTCCCACTGTGATCCTTGTGCCTTGTGTATCGTCACTGCAGCCCCGTGCAAAAACGTCGCCCCCATACGGGCGGCAAAAGGAATGAAGGGCTCTTCCTCATCCGGTTTTTCGATCTGGACAATCGACGCGGCGCTGACCTGTGGGTCTTCGGCCCCGATCACATGCAAGCGAGAAAACCCCGGCTTGCGACCGGGACCAAGATAGACAACCTGGGCCCCCTTGATCAGGCCGCGCGCCTCAAGATCCAACCGCTTTTTGCGGTGCTTCAACGGCAACTCGATCCCGTCGCAGATCAGCGGCTCACCTTCCAAAAGCTCCGTATCCGGTGCGCCATGAACTTGCCTGAACGCCTGTATCAAACGAATGCGCGTGGCGTTGCGCCAGACCAGAACCGGGCTGCGCGCCATCAGATCAACTTCGACCCGCTGCCCCCTAACGACCCTGTCATCCCGGCGGGCGGTGTCTTCGACCAAACGCTCAAATTCTTCAAATCCCATCGACGGATTGGCAAGAGCGTGCGCCAGATCCAGGATCGGGTTATCCGCGTCTTGCCGATGTACCCGCTGAAGCGTCAGCTTTCGTGGTTCGGGCAAGGCTTCAAACACCATGCTGCCGGACTGATTGACCGGAGCCAGCTGTGCGGGATCACCGAACAGCAGAAGGGTCGGGAATATCTCTTTCAGGTCTTCGAACTGACGATCATCCAGCATCGACGCCTCGTCGACAAACCCGATGTCCAGCGGTTCCTCGCGGCGTTTCCAACCTGTAATGAAGTCAGATCCGCGCAATCCGGCAGCGGCCAGCGCTCCGGGAATCGATTTGTTGTTACGATAAAACGCAGCAGCACGGTCCAAAGCTTCGTCTGTCAGACCTTCGATCTCGGGGCGCTCGTCATTTCCGGCCAGCCATTCGGCGATACGCTCGTATTCCGGGTCATAGACCGGCGTATAAAGGATGCGGTGAATTGTGGTTGCCGGAACACCTCGAAGGCGCAGAACACTTGCGGCTTTGTTCGTAGGGGCCAGAATAGCAAGGCTGCGCTTGTCTCTGGATTTACGACTTTCGTAGTCGCCGGACACGACCTGAACACCGGTCTCAGCCAGCGCTTTGTAAAGTTTGGCCAACAGCAACGTCTTGCCGGACCCGGCCTTGCCGATCACAGCCATCACGCCAGACTTCCCTGCCCCCGGCAGTTTCAGAAGGGCATCGTCCTCCAGGTCGACACCGGCTGAGCGCAGCATCTCGGCGATGCTGTCATACGCGGCGGCCTGATCATCTGAGAAGGTCACATTCGGCAAAGACATGGCGCGACCCTACAGGGCCGCGCCAACCATCACCAGATGCGGATTTGCGTTTTCCGGTCCTTAGGCAGACAGGGCAAATCGGTGCAGTTTGGATCGCCCGAAAGCTGCATTGAACCACATGCGCGAAAGCTCACGCGGGATGCCCGCCCGTTCGGCCACGCGGTTGCAATCATCCGCTGAATAGGGCCATAGCCCGACCGAGATCTGGTCACGCCCTGTGCCTTGGGTTCCAAGAACCTCGGGGGACGACCCGATCAGACGATAGATCCGGATCATGCGGGCATCAAATACACCGGCAATATGCGTCAGGCCAAAGCCCTCCATCATCTCACCGCCGCTGAGCATGATGGCCCCGGCAGTGTGCGGGCTGGCTGTGCGGGACAGGCAGAACCGGGTCACCTCCCAGATCAGAGGGCTGCAAATCGGCTTTCCACCGTTGAGATGCCCAAACACCTCATTGATCATTACCCGGCCGGTTGTCGGCAATACCCGCATTGACCCACCATGGCTGCCATCCGGTTCTTCCCAGATGACATAAAGCGGGTTGAGGTCGTCGTACTCATCCCGCTCTTCTCCTTTTTTGTTGACATGGACGTCCCACCCCAACCGGGTTTTGAACTGATCTGCGCGATCCTTGAACATCCCCTCAGCCAGAGTCGGAAATCTGTGTAACTCATCGGCATATAGATAACGCAACATGACTTTTCCCCTTGTCGTCCTGTGCAGGAACGAAGGGGGTACAGAGTCGTGGTTAATATTGCGTTTTGAGGACGCTTTGCCCTTAAACGACTATTAATCCCCGGCTGAGTGCCGTTGCGATTGCGTGGGTCGTGTTAAGGGCTCCGAGTTTCGATCGGGCGCTTTCAATGTAAACGCGTAACGTGTGTTCGGAAATCGACAGGGAATGCGCCACCTGAGCGCGGCTGTAACCCAGTGCCAAAAGGGTAATGGCGTCGATTTCACGGGGCGACAGGCTGCGCGTTGCATCCGGTTGCCTGTCTTTTTCAAACTCCAGCGCTTTGCGATTGATATAGTGCGCAACAAGAATCAACTCGCGCCCAAAGGTCGAGATGAAGGTCTGCCAAGTTTGATCGTCGCAACTATGGTTAACGGTAAAAAGAGCGAACTGGCCGTTTGGCCCTCGGATCGGGATCGAGTATCCCTGATTGCCGACCCCATGGTCGTGGGCATCCTGAAGGAATGATTTGGCCACCTTGCTGGACCAGTCCAGAGACTTCCAGTCAACCGGGTGAAATCGCTGGAAACACCCCAGAATTACAGGATCAATACGATGATAGTTTTTTTCCCTGTATCGTTCGTCCCAGGCGTCTGAGTAGGTCGTATAGCCGTATTGGTCCCCCGCGCCGTCAACCCAGTGATATGTCAGATGTGCGACCTTCAAAGTGTCTCGCAGACATTCGGCAACGGTGCTGAGCTCTTCAAGCGTGCTGGTGTTTTCCAAATCCTGAAGGATTTGACCCAAATCGGTTTTCGTTCCCATCCGCGGGCGCCCGTGCCTCGTTCTTTAGGGACGCGATCTCGGCCGCCGCAATCAGCCTTGTATCATCAAGCTGTTCTGCAAGCGCGCTCAACCCATTCGCAACGGCAAAAGCGTTGAGGTCCGATAGTACGTCCAATATCCACTCATTTTGCGCCATCAGGGTCTCTCTGAAACAGTTAACGAAGCGTTAACACAATCATAACATGTATGATCTTTTTCGACCTATTCACCGGTTTCTACTCCCCAAAAATAGCGGGAGTAATAATCGCAAGCATTTGAAACCATGAAAAAGGTCTGCAAACAGCAAACCACCCGCGAACCGGCAGTGCGATTCGCGGGTGGTTTTTGTCTAAGGTCCTGAACTGTTTCAGCCTGCGTCCAAAACTTCTTCGAGTGTGCGCAGCCCGGTACGCGGCGCCTGAACAAGCACAGACATGTTGCCCGGCTTGTGTTCATTCCGCAGCATTTTCATATGTGCTTCCGGAAGGTCGTTCCAGGCAAACACCTCGGACATACAGGGGTCCAGACGGCGCTCGACCATCAGCTTGTTCGCCGCTGCCGCTTGTTTCAGATGGGCAAAATGCGAACCCTGCAGGCGTTTCTGGTGCATCCACATGTAACGTACGTCGAATGTGCAGTTGAACCCGGACGTCCCCGCACAAATCACAACCATGCCGCCTTTTTTCACCACGAAGGTCGAGACCGGGAAGGTGCTTTCGCCCGGATGCTCGAACACCATGTCGACATTGTTGCCCTTGCCGGTGATATCCCAGATCGCCTTGCCGAACTTGCGGGCCTCTTTGAACCACTCGGCGTATTCAGGCGTATTGACCGTGGGCAGTTGGCCCCAGCAATTAAAGTCGCGGCGGTTCAAAACCCCTTTTGCGCCCAGACCCATGACGAAATCGCGCTTGCTTTCGTCCGAAATCACCCCGATCGCGTTTGCCCCGGCTGTGTTGATCAACTGGATAGCATAAGACCCCAGACCGCCCGAGGCACCCCAGACCAGAACGTTCTGACCCGGTTTCAGGTCGTGCGGTTCGTGACCAAACAGCATACGGTAAGCTGTCGCGAGTGTCAGCGTGTAGCACGCCGCTTCTTCCCAGGTCAGGTGCTTGGGGCGCGGCATCAACTGCTGAGCTTGCACGCGTGTGAACTGGCTGAACGAGCCGTCAGGTGTTTCATAGCCCCAGATCCGCTGACTGGTCGAGTACATTGGGTCGCCGCCGTTGCATTCTTCGTCGTCGCCATCGTCCTGGTTGCAGTGGATGACAACTTCATCGCCAACCTTCCAGCGCTTGACCTTGTCACCAACAGCCCAGACGATACCCGATGCATCAGAGCCTGCGACATGGTACGGTGCCTTGTGGCCATCGAAGGGGCTGATCGGCTGGCCCAGTGCAGCCCAGACACCGTTGTAGTTAACGCCTGCTGCCATCACCAGAACAAGTACCTCATTGCTGTCCAGCGTGGGTACATCGACCACTTCCTGCTGCATCGCAGTGTTTGGCTCGCCATGGCGTTCCTTTCGGATGGCCCATGCGTACATTTGTTTCGGGACATATCCCATCGGAGGGATCTCACCCATTTCATAGAGGTCTTTTTCAGGTGCCTCATACGACGCGATACCGGTTTCGGTGTCCAAAGCCATGCTGGCCTCCTTTTTCAATACTTTTGCCGCGACGCAGAATCGCGTGCTTTATCAGATGAAATATTGGCCATCGCGAAATATTGCAACCGTTTTTGATGCTAAATTGTAATTTTATGACCCAGCGGTTGCAGAAATTATTTTGCATACGCAGAAACAGAAGGGCGCGCGGAAACCGGTACAGATGCTGCATAATACTCCAGCAAATCACCGCGTTGCCCAGATTCGGAAAGAACATGCCCCTGCCGCTTGAGTATCCGTCGTTCAATCAACTGATCCAAAGCGCTTGATATGGCCGACGCATTGTCTTGGGTCTGCTTACCGTCACGTTCCATCATCGCCTGAATACAGGACCGCAGATCCTGTTCCGCCATCGGCCCATTGTCACGTATCAGCAAACAAGCCGCAGGGGCCGGGACCAACGGGATCGCGTTCTGGATACGCTGCATCAATGTGCGCGCCAGATCGGTCATCATGTCATCACTGCCCTTGGCCCGGAACTCTTTCAGAGAAATCGGGATTCCGTACCGGACCGATGCCAGCCCAAACCGCTTGTAACGCCCGATCACTCGCCGCCAGAACTGTTTGAGAATCCAACGCGTGATGACCCCGATCCGGGCCCGAAAACGACGCTCTTTTCCCAGTGCCGCACGGGTCAGAATGGTGTCTTCGAGCACACGGTCATAATTCAAAGCGACAGGAACGAATACGACATCACGCCCCTGCGACGTCGTCCCATCCATTATATACTTGAGCAATCCAAGCTTTGGGCGGGCGAGCGCTCCTGTCAGGCTTAAACCACCTTCTGGAAACATGGCTTGCGTAACACCGGCTTCGGTCGCATGGCGCACATAGGTGGACAAAACCTGCCGGTAGAGCTCGCTGCCTGACTTGCGCCGGATAAAGTAGGCCCCCATTGCCCGGATCAACCGGCTCAGCGGCCAAACCCGCGCCCATTCTCCTACTGCGTAGGATAAAGCAGAGTGCGGGGCCGCCAGATATGTAACCAATACGTAGTCCATATTGCTTCTGTGGTTCATCACAAAAACAACGGTTGCATCAGGGTCGATTGTCCTGACCGCGTCTTCGTCCTCGTAGCTAAGCCGCACCTCGTAGAACGTGTTGCTTAACAGCCGGGCTAGCCGGATCGCAAAACTGAAATAGGCGAAGGCGGAAAAGGACGGCACGATCTCGCGGGCATAGCGGCGTGCCTGCTCGGACGCAACGGCTTCGGGTATTCCAGTTTCGAGGGCGTGATGCTGAACCGCTTTACCAACCTGCGGATCATAAATCAGCCGTTGAATCATGTCGTGCCGACGGGCCAGCTTGAACGGTTGGATCGGACGTTGCAGGCGCTGGTTCAAACGCGCCACGGCACGTTCCAACCGGCGGCGGAAAAACCATCGGACTGACGGGAACAGAAAATGTGAAGCGAAAGTAACCATGGCAAAGACCACGATCAGCACAAAAAGCCAAAGCGGAAGTTCCACGGTTTGCGTCATGGCCGCACCTTGCCACCAATCGAAGCTGCTCACAATCTGAACAATTGCAGGATGCCGCAACGCAGCGAATTGACATGTCCCGAAAATTGCGCTTTAGAACCTCAGGACGTAATTTTATTGCCCACCGAAACGCGAGGCCCCTTCATGACGCAGATGCAGAAAGATCGCCCCTGGCTCATCCGGACCTATGCCGGTCATTCCACCGCCAAGGCCTCGAACGCGCTTTATCGTGGCAACCTCGCCAAAGGGCAAACCGGTCTTTCGGTTGCCTTCGATCTGCCCACCCAGACCGGATATGACAGTGACCACACGTTGGCACGTGGCGAAGTTGGCAAAGTCGGGGTGCCCGTCTGCCATCTGGGCGATATGCGGGTTTTGTTCGATCAGATTCCGCTGGAACAGATGAACACGTCAATGACGATCAACGCGACCGCCCCTTGGTTGCTAGCCCTTTACATCGCCGCGGCCGAGGAACAAGGCGCTGACGTTTCCAAATTGCAGGGCACGGTCCAGAACGACCTGATCAAGGAATATCTGAGCCGGGGCACTTATGTTTGCCCGCCAAAACCGTCGCTGAAGATGATCGCAGACGTGGCTGAGTATTGCTATTCCAATGTCCCCAAGTGGAACCCGATGAATGTGTGTTCCTATCACCTGCAAGAGGCAGGCGCGACACCGGAACAAGAACTTGCTTATGCGATGGCAACAGCCATTGCCGTGCTGGACGAGCTGCGCCCCCGTGTTCCGGTCGAAGATTTTCCGGCACTGTGTGGTCGGATTTCGTTTTTCGTGAATGCAGGAATCCGTTTTGTTACCGAAATGTGCAAAATGCGCGCGTTTGTTGATCTTTGGGATGAAATTCTGCAACAGCGGTATAGTGTTGAGAACCCAAAGTTCCGCCGCTTCCGCTATGGTGTGCAGGTAAACTCACTGGGCCTGACCGAACAGCAGCCTGAGAACAACGTATACCGCATCCTGATTGAAATGCTGGCCGTGACGCTGTCGAAAAGCGCGCGCGCCCGCGCGGTGCAGTTGCCTGCATGGAACGAGGCACTTGGCCTGCCACGCCCCTGGGACCAGCAATGGTCCATGCGGATGCAGCAAATTCTGGCCTATGAAACTGATCTGTTGGAATTCGATGACCTGTTCGATGGCAACCCGGCTGTTGATGCCAAGGTCGAAGAATTGAAAGCAGGCGCGCGGGCAGAGCTGGCAAACCTAGATTCGATGGGCGGTGCGGTTGCGTCTATTGAGTATATGAAATCCCGCCTTGTGGATTCCAACGCCGAACGTCTGAACCGGATCGAACGCAACGAAACCGTCGTTGTCGGCGTGAACAAATGGATGGAAGGCGAGGCTTCCCCCCTTCAGACTGAAGATGGCGGCATCATGGTCGTTGATCCTGCCGTGGAACAGGAACAGATCGACCGCTTGAATGCGTGGCGGGCTGAGCGGGACGAAGCGGCTGTTGCAGCGACCTTGGCCGCGTTGCGCCAAGCGGCTCAGACAGGAGCAAACGTCATGGAGCCGTCCATTGCCGCTGCCAAGGCAGGTGTGACCACCGGCGAATGGGCCGAAGAGATGCGCAAGGTCTTCGGCACTTATCGTGGTCCGACCGGCGTTTCCGGATCGGTCTCGAACAAAACCGAAGGGTTGGATGACCTGCGCGCGGCGGTTGATGCCGTCAGCGACAAACTGGGGCGACGCCTGAAATTTCTGGTTGGAAAACCGGGATTGGACGGCCATTCCAACGGCGCCGAACAAATCGCGTTCCGTGCCCGCGACTGCGGCATGGATATCAGCTATGAGGGTATCCGGCTGACCCCGGAAGAAATTGTCACCTCAGCCCGCGACGATGACGCAGATGTCATCGGGTTGTCGATCCTGTCCGGTAGCCATCTGCCTTTGGTCGAAGATGTAATGGATCGGCTGCAGAAGGCTGGCTTGTCTCACATTCCCGTGGTTGTTGGCGGAATTATTCCGGATGACGATGCCGCAAAATTGAAAGCCATGGGTGTAGCCAAGGTTTACACCCCCAAAAACTTTGAACTTAATGCGATCATGAGCGATATCGTAACACTGGTTGACCCCAAAAACCTCGCAGCCGAGTAACTGAGGTTTTAGACCCTTAATTCCCCGTTTCTTCCCTTTTGATATTTGGGATGGAATAAACCATTCGTTAGAATTACGGTGCGCACTCAAGTGCACCGTAAATAATATCCTTCGGAGATGAATGATGGGGGTCAATCTTGAACAGATGTCGCGTAAAGACCTTTTGGCATTGCGTGACGATGTCGAAAAAGCCTTGGTAGGAGCCGAAAAACGCGAGCGCCGTGAGGCTTTGAAAGCCGCAGAAAAGGCTGCCGCGGAATTCGGATACTCGCTGTCCGAGCTTTCAGGCGACGCACCCCGCGCATCCAAGAACACGAAAACAAAAGAAAAATACCGCAACCCTGCCAATCCGGAACAAACCTGGACAGGTCGTGGCCGCAAGCCGAAATGGGTGCATGACGCGTTGCAGGCGGGTGCCGATATTTCCGATCTTGAAATCTGATCGGGGCGGAACAAACAATGACAATTCATATCGGCGCTGAAAAAGGTGAAATTGCAGAAACCGTTCTATTACCCGGAGATCCTTATCGGGCGAAATGGGCGGCCGAGACGTTTTTGGACGATGTGAAGCAAGTCAATAACGTTCGGGGGATGCTTGGGTTTACCGGAAATTGGAAGGGAAATCCTGTAACGATACAGGGTAGCGGCATGGGAATGCCCTCGCTCTCCATTTACGTAAACGAGTTAATTTGCGATTACGGCGCAAAAACCCTGATCCGAATTGGGTCGTGTGGCGGAATGCAGGACAGCGTAAAAATTCGAGACGTCATTCTGGCAATGACGTCAACAACGCTGAGTACGCCGTCACGCGGTATCATGAAAGAACTGAACTTTGCACCCTGCGCCGATTGGAGTTTGTTGCAGGCGGCCGCAAAGGCGGCGGCTGCCAAAGCAACCCCTACCCATGTCGGCGGGATTTATTCTTCGGACGTTTTCTATGATGATCGCCCGGACCTGAATGAACAGATGGTGCGCCACGGGATTCTCGGCGTCGAAATGGAGGCGGCCGAGCTCTATATCCTTGCAGCGCGCCACAAATGCCGTGCTCTGGCAGTTCTCACCGTTTCCGATCACCTTCTAACGGGAGAGGCTCTGCCATCCTCGGAACGTGAAAGCAGCTTTGGAGACATGGTGGAAATCGCGCTACAGGCCGCATTTCCGAGCAGCTGACAATGATGTAGTTGCCCGCTGAACCTAGCGCCCGTGCGTGCGATCATAGCCATTGCGCGCCGGGCTTTCCCAGCTGTCCAGGTCTGTGACCGTCGCGGCAAATGTTTCGACCAGCAAGGGAAAACACGCGGCTGTGTCCGAGGAATGTTCGGAGGAACAATCCCCACCCGGACAAGCGCTGAGATTGCCCAGCAGATCGATCTCAGCAAAGAACTCCAGATAGTCGCCGGGGCGAACGGGCGATGCTTTCATGAAATACTGACCTGTATCCCGAGTGAAACCGGTACACATGAAGACGTTCAGAACGTCGTGCACCACAGGTTCGGCCTCATCCATCGGAATACTCAGATGATCCGCCAGCGCGCGGGTCAGGTTGGAATGACAACAGTGGTGATACTGCGTGCCGGACAGCAAATTGCCCGTATATGGATCACAACGCGTGCCGATTACGTCATGAACCGATCCCCCGTATGCATCGATCCCGTACCATTCCAGTGTATCCGCTATGATCGTGGCCATCGGGCGCAGATGTGGGAAACTGGACCACATCCGCTCTCCGGTGGTCAGGTGCGTGCCATGCAAAGCCCGCGTTTTTCCGGAATAAAAGCGCTCGGATAAATCATTGCGGTTCCACAGGTTCAAATCGCCAACCTGCGGGCCTTCAACCGATGTGATGCGAAAGAAATGCCCGGCAGGTACATCAAAACAGCACGCCTCACGCGGAGGAACCAGGACTTCGCCGGTTTTGACTGCCCGTTGGCGTACAGATCTCATCCAGGGCAAATCTGGTCGCGGCAAGGCATCGTTCGGATAACAAATAACAGGGGCGACCGAACGACGGGCTTCGGCATCTTCGGGGGGGCGGGCAGTATTCTCAGAACCAGTCATGGCGTGCAGAGTGGCGGATTCTCTGGCTCGCGAAAAGCCCTATTCTCAACCATCACTTGCCTTCAGGCATCGCATAGGTTGGTCCGTCGCAGCGATTTCCGCTCCACAATAGTTGCACCGCCAGATGCCATGACGTCTGTCCTGTCGCCAGCGACAATCACGTGTCAGCGTTGAATGGCGCGAGCGCCAGAAAAAATAGGCGAACACTCCGGCGACCAACAAAAGCAGAAGAACAGGCATTCCTCTGCTTTGCCGATTGACCGAAGTTTTTCAAGGGCTGTCGTATTGGATCAGGCCGCGTTTGCGTATTCGAACAGCTCGGGCTCTTTGTCGGCTTTAACCGGTTCCGGCGTGTAGTAGGCCCATGCCTGCTCCAGCAGTTTCAGCGCCTCTTTAGCGTCGATTTTTTGTTTGGATGTGTTTGCATTCATTGGAGTGATCCTGACTCGAACTCATCACTCCTCCCTGACCAAAAAATAAGGCAATGCAGCCGGGGCCACATCGCCTTATTTTGCAAGATCGACATGCGTTTACCGCAATTCGGTGCAGGTTATTATACCGCGCGTTCGACCATCATCTTTTTAATCTCGGCAATCGCCTTGGCCGGGTTCAAACCTTTGGGGCAGGTCTTGGCACAGTTCATGATGGTGTGGCAGCGATAGAGCTTGAACGGATCTTCCAACTCGTCCAGACGCTCACCCGTGGCCTCATCCCGGCTGTCGATGATCCAGCGATATGCGTGCAACAGAGCAGCAGGGCCGAGATACCGGTCGCCGTTCCACCAGTAGCTCGGGCACGAGGTCGAGCAGCTGGCGCACATCACACACTCATAGAGACCATCCAGCTTTTTCCGATCTTCGATCGACTGCTTCCATTCCTTTGCAGGACGGTTGGTCTTGGTTTCCAGCCACGGCATGATCGACGCATGCTGGGCATAGAAATGGGTCAGATCAGGGATAAGGTCCTTGACCACAGGCATATGCGGCAGCGGATAGATTTTCACGTCGCCCTTGATCTCATCCATCCCATAGATACAGGCCAGCGTGTTGATCCCGTCAATATTCATCGCGCACGAGCCGCAGATGCCTTCACGGCATGACCGGCGAAATGTCAGGGTCGGGTCGATTTCGTTCTTGATCTTGATCAGCGCGTCCAAAACCATCTGCCCGCACGTGTCCATATCGACAAAGTAGGTATCGACACGAGGGTTCTGTCCGTCATCCGGGTTCCAGCGATAGATCTGGAACTTTCGCACATTGGTCGCGCCATCCGGCTTTGGCCAAGTCTTGCCGGTGATAATCCGGGAATTTTTGGGCAGGGTCAGTTGAACCATGTCAATTCTCCATTCAGCACAAGGCCGCCTTTCAGCCTGTCCGGGCGCGCTGAGACGCCCCTCGGTTATAATGCCCCCAATGGGCGATGTTCACGTCAAAATCCGACGCGAGCCAGTCCGCAACGCGTTGCGGATCGTCACAGTCGATATCAAAGCGCAGGAAGCGCGGGTTGCCGTGGAAATAGGCTTCTACTTCGGCATGGTGCACATCATACATATGTGCCCAGCCGTGTTTCACTTCATCGGCCGTTTGTCCATTGGCCTTGCAGCATCGCTCAAGGTACCTACCGCCGGAATGGTTGGCACGGGATGCGATCCAGTCATCGCGATTGCGCGTGTTCAGCAAGAAAAAGGCGTCCGGGTAAGCCGCATGCAATTCACGGAAGAAACGCGCCCCGTCCAGCATGAAGCGTGAGCTGACGAAAGCGATGTCGGTGAAGGCCCGCACCGCTCCGAACCCGTCCAGTGGTCGTCGCCCCATGGCTATGTTGGTCAACATGCGGTGCGCAAGGTTTCGGCCCTGGTCATCTTCCCAATGAACTGACGGTATCCCGCTGTTCTGGAACAGCCTGTGAAACGAGGTCGTTGCACAGCGGTTCAGCCCGATCAGGATGATCTTGGGATAGCCTGAACCGGATTGCAGGACCTCGACCGTCATGACAAGCACCGGACACGGACCGACCACTGGCCAATGGCCTTTGCGGTTTTCGTGGGTATTTGGCGCTTGCTCACCATTGCCTGCTGTCCGAGCCTTTTAGAACGTACGTGCCTTGGGTGCGATTTTCTTCAGGCTGATGCCACCTTCGTCTTCGGTCGTCAGCGGATCGACGATCACGGGACGATAGCTGAGCTCAACCTTGTTGCCTTCGACCCGACTAACCGTGTGAACACGCCAGTTTTCGTCATCACGTGCAGAGAAATCCTCGTGCGCGTGGGCACCACGGGATTCCTTGCGCGCCTCTGCGCCGACGATCGTGGCCAGCGCGTTAGGCATCAGGTTGGTCAGTTCCAGCGTTTCCATCAGGTCACTGTTCCAGACCAGCGACCGGTCGGTGACTTTCAGATCGTCCATCTTCGCAGCGATTGCCGTCATCTTCTCGACGCCTTCGGCCATGGTCTTGGCGGTACGGAACACGGCAGCATCCGCCTGCATGGTTTTCTGCATCTCAAGCCGCAACTCGGCGGTCGGGATGGAACCGCTAGCGTTGCGCACCGCGTCGAACCGGTCAAAGGCCTTATCGACCGATGCCTGGTTCAGAACCGGGTTCGCAGCTTCAGGATTCACGACTTTGCCTGCCCGGATCGCCGCCGCGCGGCCAAAGACCACAAGGTCAATCAGCGAGTTCGAGCCCAAGCGGTTCGCGCCGTGGACCGAGGCGCAACCGGCTTCGCCCACTGCCATGAGGCCCGGAACCACAGCTGTCGGGTTCTCGGCCGTTGGGTTCAGAACTTCACCCCAATAGTTTGTGGGGATACCGCCCATGTTATAGTGCACGGTTGGCAGAACCGGGATCGGTTCCTTGGTGACATCCACGCCGGCAAAGATCTTGGCGCTTTCCGAGATGCCGGGCAGACGTTCTGCCAAAGCTTCGGCTGGGAGGTGACTGAGGTTCAGGTGAATATGATCCCCTTCCGCACCGACACCACGGCCTTCGCGGATTTCCAAGGTCATCGAGCGCGAGACGTAATCGCGCGGTGCGAGGTCCTTGTACTGGGGGGCGTAACGCTCCATGAACCGTTCACCTTCCGAGTTGGTCAGGTAACCGCCCTCGCCACGCGCGCCTTCGGTGATCAGGCAGCCCGATCCGTAGATGCCGGTCGGGTGGAACTGAACGAACTCCATATCCTGCAGCGCCAAGCCCGCGCGGGCCACCATACCGCCACCGTCACCGGTGCAGGTATGGGCCGAGGTCGCGCTGAAATAGGCGCGGCCATACCCGCCGGTCGCCAGCACAACCATCTTGGCATTGAAGACATGCATCGTGCCATCGTCCAGCTTCCAGCAGACAACACCCTGACACTGGCCGTCATCGGACATGATCAGGTCGATGGCGAAGTATTCGATATAAAACTCGGCATTGTTCTTCAGCGACTGGCCATACAGCGTATGAAGGATCGCGTGGCCGGTCCTGTCCGCAGCGGCACAGGTGCGCTGGACTGCCGGGCCTTCGCCGAATTCAGTGGTGTGACCACCAAACGGGCGTTGATAGATCTTACCCTCTTCGGTTCGGCTGAACGGAACGCCATAGTGCTCCAGTTCGTAAACAGCCTTGGGCGCTTCCCGAGCTAGGTATTCCATCGCATCGGTATCGCCCAGCCAATCCGAGCCTTTCACAGTGTCGTACATGTGCCACTGCCAGTGGTCGGGCCCCATGTTTGACAACGACGCGGCGATACCGCCCTGAGCGGCCACAGTATGCGAACGGGTTGGGAAAACCTTGGTTACGCAAGCCGTGCGAAGACCCTGTTCCGCCATACCCAGTGTTGCCCGCAGACCGGCCCCACCGGCACCGACAACGACCACGTCATATTCATGCGTTTCGTATTCGTATGCAGCCATTTCTTTCAGCTCCGGGAATTAAAGGGCAATGCGAGCGACGGCAAAGATGCCAGCCGCAGCCGCGCCATAAGACAAGCAGGTCAACAGAATGATCAGGACCTTTTCAAGCGTGCCGTGAACATAATCTTCAAGCATCACCTGCGCACCGTCCGCGAAGTGTTTGAAGCCAACCGCCAGCGTCAGTGCTGCCACGATGGCAGGGAAAGGTCGCGAGTAGTAGTCGAGAACGACCTCGAATGGCTGGCCCAGGATCGGGCCAAAGGTGAATACAAACAACGGCACAAGGATCAGCAAAGCAACCGAGCTGACTTTCATCGCCCAGAAATGGGCAGTACCGGATTTCGCCGAGCCAAGTCCAGCGGCGCGTTTGCGGTCGGTCAGATAACGCATGTCATGCCTCCAATCACGCGACGAGGACAAGGGTCAGAAGGGTCAAGACGACCGATCCGATAACAACAGCCCAACCCATTTTGTTCGCTGTCGGAATATCCAGACCAACTGCATTGTCCCAGATCAGATGCCGCACACCGGCCAGCGTGTGATACCAAAGCCCCCAAACGGACAGCGCCATCACAAGGTCTCCAAGCATCGAGGTTATTACCCCATTCGCTACGGCAAAGGCCTCGGGCGAGGTTGCAGCGGCCAGAAACCACCAGACGATCAACAGAGCTGCGAGCAGAAGGGCGTTACCGGTGATGCGCGTCAGGATGGACGTGATCGACGTCAGCTGCGGGCGATAAATCGACAGATGCGGCGAAAGTGGGCGATTGCCCCGATTTACATCGGCCATGGCGGCTCCTTTTCGGTTGGCTACCGAACGTTTTACTGGTTTTTGCGACACTGTCACGTGCTGCGAGTGCAAAAACCATCAAATTGCGCTCAATTATACGGATAATTCAATTATGTGATCACACAAAATAATCTCGTGATCACATATCACATTCCGCACTGTCAATGTTAGCGTTTTCAAGGCCGAAGAGATGTGATCACGAATCTCTCAAGCCGTCATTTCAGGTCTGCCGTTTGCTGCGTCACTTCGCGCAGCAGTTTTCGACGAATTCGTTCCGGGTAATCCGCGAACCCGGTGGCAGAAACGACAAAGGCACCTTCGCCCACGATGACATTCTCAAAGAAATATGCCGTCAGGTCCGGTTCGCTTTCCTCAATAGCCAGCGCGTTGACAACGATTCCCTCGGCGCGCAGGGCCGCATGTACCCGTGTAGGTTCAATCCCTTCATTGGACACACCGTCCCCTGACAGGTCAATCAGATGCCGTCGGCAGTCGGAAACCGAATCGAATGAACTCAGGGTCATTTGAAGCGCCTCGCCGATTGCCGTCGAAAAATTCCGCCAGATGCGCGGATCGGCGGCGACCCGGTCTGCAAACTGATCCAGCGTGGCAAAGCTATCGATACGGGTCCAGGGGATAGTGATCCGCTGGCGTGATGAGCCGGTCCACTGCACTAGCATCAGCCGCGCCTGCCCCCGCACCAGTGCCTCGGACACGATCGGGTCGCGCAAACTTGCGGCCAACCCATCCATCTGGATGCGATATTCGCTGCTATCGACCGAACCAGAAACGTCCACAGCCAAAGCCAAGGCCAGATCGCAGGCCTGAGCCGCAGGTGCCAGAGTGACGCTGGCCAATATCGCGCGTAGCAGGTTCATTGTGCAAACCTATCACGCCTTGCAAGCCGTGGCGTCACATATCCGTCAGATCACCTATTTGGGCATCAATGCCCAATAGTCGAGATCCAGAAGAACATCTGGCAGGTACCGCCCTTCTTCGTTCTTCAGCTTGAACGGATCACCGCCCTTGGTCGCGACCAGACGCAATCGCACAGCGCCTATGCCGTGAACCCCGGTTTCCGCTTTGTCCAAAACTTCGGACCATGCCTTGATCGTATCACCCGCAAAACACGGGTTAGCATGGGCGCCACCATTCAAGCCGACAATCATCTGCGCATTTGCAAGGCCATTGAAGGACAATGTCCGCGCCATCGAGATTACATGCCCACCGTAAATGAGCCGCCCTTCCGGACGGAACGTCAGGTCGTAATGCACCTTGGCGGTGTTCTGCCACAAACGTGTGGCCAGCATATGCTCGGCCTCTTCCACGGTGACACCGTCCACATGATCGATGGTTTCACCGACCTCATAATCGCCCCAGCGGTGCGCCTCGCCCGCGAGGGCAAAATCGTAGTTTGCAAAATCGAGCCCTTCCGGCACGATCAGGTCCTGCGGATCAAGCACAGCCTTCAAATCGGGAACAACCGTCTCGGGCGCGGGTGCATCCATGTTTGCCTTGCTCACCATGACCCAGCGCACATATTCAAGAACCACCTCGTCCAACTGGTTCAACCCGCGGGTACGAACCCAGACAACACCAGTTTTTCCGTTGGAATTCTGCTTCAGGCCGATAACCTCTGATACGGATCGCAGCGTATCGCCGGCAAAAACAGGTTTCAGCCAACGACCTTCGGCATAGCCCAGATTGGCAACCGCGTTCAGAGAAACATCAGGCACGGTCTTGCCGAACACGATGTGGAACGCGGCCAGATCATCTATCGGGCTTTCCGGCAACCCACAGTCCCGGGCAAATTCATCCGAGGAGTAAAGCGCGTGACGTGCGGGATAGAGCGCGTGATACAAGCCGCGCTCTCCCTCGGTCACGGTGCGAGGTACTGCATGCTGCAACACCTGCCCGACAGAATAGTCCTCGAAAAATCGGCCCGGATTTGTTTTTGCCATTACTGCTGTCCCAGTTTCATGTCGGGGGAATAGTCGGCCTCGACCTCTTTGGTCACGGCCTGCGCGCAACGCATTACATTGCCGTTGGCATCAAAGGCGTACGCCGGGTCACCATACAGCTCCCATCCCTTTGAAAGGGCGTCGGACACCTTGTGACAGAAGGCCGAAGTGTCTTCTTCGGTCAGCAAGCGATAAAGCTTCGACATCAAATCAAATCCTTATGAGCCGAACGGAGATGGGCCAACCAGCCCATGGATGTATCCGATAATTCCCATCAGAACGATCGAAGCCACAAAGAACATCGCATCCTTGCCGTAAGTGCCAGGCTCTGCCGGGGTCCACTCGGGTTCAGACTTGTTGATTACAATGACTTCGACCACCGCCCAGGCCAGAAGGCCACCAAACAGGATGATCGAGGCCAAATCGCCGTTCACCAACAGGTGCGCAAAAGCCCACAGTTTGAACCCGCCCAGCATCGGGTGGCGCAGCTTGTACAGCAGCCGGCCTTTTGTGCCCGCAGGGCTCATCAAATAAATCGCGATCAAAACCAACAGATTGTTGACGTGAATCAGAAAGGTCGGCGGCGCCCAAACATGGATGAAGTCGGTCATGCGATACCCGAAGATCATCAGAAGGATCGACGCGACCAAAGCCAGGGCAACAGCGCCTTTACCCGCGTTACCCATTGCGGCGCGGCGTTCAGGTGCCACACGTTTGAACAGATGCGCCCCCCACCACAGCGCCACACCCAAGATCAGAAGAACAAAGCCCATGCTGGCCTACCCCGCTTGCAAAGCTAATATCGCCTCTGCTTTTGCCAGAATTTCGCGGGCAGTTACAACGTGCAGATTTTCGACAATCTTGCCATCGACAACGGCGACCCCTTGGCCTTGGGCTTCGGTCTCTTCAAAGGCCGAGATCTGGCGGCGAGCCAGGTCGATCTCATCATCCGATGGCGCGAAGGCGGTATTTGCCACTTCGACCTGGGCCGGGTGGATCAGCGTTTTGCCATCAAAGCCCATATCGCGGCCTTGCGCACATTCGAACGCCAGACCTTCGACATCCTTGAAGGCGTTGTAAACACCGTCGATGATGATCAGCCCTTCGGCCTTGGCAGCCAACAAGCACAGCCCTAACGAGGTCATCATCGGCAGGCGATCTGGGCGGAAGCGGGTTTGCAGCTCTTTCGCCAGATCATTTGTTCCCATCACGAATCCGGCCATCAGCGGATGCGCGGCGATTTCTGCTGCGTTCAGCATTCCACGCGGGGTTTCCATCATAGCCCAGATCGGCAAATCTCCGGTGATCGCAGCCAGCGCGTCTACGTCAGCCGCCGAATTCACTTTAGGCAACAGGACAACGTCGGCATCCATTTCGCGCACAGCCTCGGCATCCGCACGGCCCCATTCGGTGTCTAACCCGTTGATCCGAACAATCTTGACGCGTGATCCGTACCCTCCGGCAGCCAAAGCCGCCTTGAGCGTTTCGCGCGCATTGTCCTTTTCGTCGGCTGCGACCGCATCTTCCAGATCAAATATGATTGCATCTACCGGCAGAGTGCGGGCCTTTTCCAAAGCCCGATCCCGGGACCCGGGGATATAGAGAACCGAACGATAGGGGCGCTGACGAGGATCCATGGACCACTCCCATTGAAATAAAGTTGCGCGGAATGGGGCATTTTTTACCGGAAAGTTCAAGCCCAAAATTGCCGCACCGCAGCAAACACGACGCAACGTGCTTTGCCTTAACTGAATTTCGGCCCCTGAGCGGCACCCTGACCGGCAGAGGGAACCGAAAGGATTCGGGATGCGAAAGACAATGTTCAAGATGACGATGGGGCTTGGGATCATGGTACTTGCGGCACAACAGGTGCAGGCCTAGGGGCAAAACTGCGCACCGCGAGAGGATGTGCTGGAAAGGCTGACCGACACTTATGACGAAACGCGCAGGGGCTTTGGTCTGGCCCAGCAAGGCGCGGTCATGGAGCTTTTCGCCTCAACTCAAAGCGGCAGCTGGACCATCACGGTGACCTTGCCCAACGGGATCACCTGCCTTGTCGCTTCGGGACAAGCTTTTGAGGCTGTAGCCGAAGCGCTGCCCCCGAACGCCTGATCAGGTAAGTGCGTCCCAGATCAGCTTACCGCCGGTGAGGGTCAGCAACACATACGCAATTCCAAAGAACAGGCGTTCGGACAACATGAAATGTGCACGGACGCCCAGCCAGGCACCGAGAACAGCAAACGGTGTTAACAGCATATCGGCCCATGCCGTCTGCCACGTGAACATGCCAAGATAAGCGTAGGGTACAAACTTCGCGATATTAATAACCCAGAAAACCAACACTGTACTGGCTTGAAACTCGGTCTTTGTCAGCCGTTGGGACAAAAGATAAACGGCAGCCGGAGGGCCTCCGGCATGGCTGACAAAGCTGGTGAATCCCGCGACCAGCCCTGCAAACAGGCCAGCGGAAGGCGGCAACCGTCTGGCAAACCCGCGCACCCAGCCTTTTGACTGTGCGATGTGCCAGATCACGAACCCGACCGAGATGCCGCCTATCAGCAGGCGCAGCAGGTCATCATCCGTTGAACGGTAGAGCCATGCCCCCATTGCCACACCGGGTACAGCACCCAGGATCAGCAGGCGCGCATCCCCCCAGTTCCACCGCTTCCAATAAGGGCCCAAAGTGGCCACATCGATCACCATCAGAATCGGCAGCATCAGGGCCAGGGCCTGCCCAGGTGTTAGGATCAAGGCCAGAATCGATGATGACGCAAAGGCCACGCCCGAGCCGAAACCACCCTTCGAGATACCCGCAAAAATCACCGCCGGGATCGCCACTGCAAAAAACATCAGGTTCAATTCAAACATGCACCGGTCCCGGTTTTGGCTTGTCTCAAAGGCCCTTTAGCGCAACCACATAGGGTCTCGCAAACGGTATGCGGTTGTATGCCACGTCGCAGAACTCTTGCCTAATGCCGTTTTAGCGACTAGCACAGCCGCGATTTCAAAACCGACCGGAGATATTCCAAATGGCCAGACCCAAGATTGCGCTAATCGGCGCGGGGAACATCGGCGGCACGCTTGCGCATCTTGCAGCTGTCAAAGAACTGGGTGACGTTGTCCTGTTTGACATCGCTGACGGGTTGCCACAGGGCAAGGCGCTCGACATCGCCGAATCCGGCCCGTCCGAAGGCTTTGACGCCTCGATGAAAGGCACTAGCGATTATGCCGATATCGCCGGCGCGGATGTCTGCATCGTGACCGCAGGCGTAGCCCGCAAACCGGGCATGAGCCGCGATGACCTGCTGGGCATCAACCTGAAAGTCATGAAGTCGGTCGGCGAAGGTATCGCAGCACATGCGCCCGATGCGTTCGTGATCTGCATCACCAACCCGCTGGACGCCATGGTCTGGGCGCTGCGCGAATTTTCGGGCCTGCCGCATAACAAAGTCTGCGGCATGGCTGGCGTGCTGGATTCGGCACGTTTCGCGCATTTCCTGTCGGAAGAGTTCAACGTCTCGATGCGCGATGTCACCGCGTTCGTATTGGGCGGCCATGGCGACACCATGGTGCCGTCGGTTCGTTATTCGACCGTTGCCGGTATCCCGCTGCCTGATCTGGTTGAAATGGGCTGGACCTCGCAAGAAAAGCTGGACGCCATCGTACAGCGCACCCGTGATGGTGGCGCCGAAATCGTAGGCCTGCTGAAAACCGGATCGGCTTATTACGCGCCCGCCACCTCGGCGATCGAAATGGCCGAAGCCTATCTGAAAGACCAAAAGCGTGTTCTGCCTTGTGCGGCGTACTGCAGCGGTGAGTTGGGCGTTAACGGCCTTTATGTCGGGGTGCCGACAGTCATTGGCGCAGGCGGCGTCGAACGCATCGTAAACATCAAGCTGAACGAAGACGAGCAAGCCGGTTTCGACAATTCGGTCAACGCCGTGAAAGGCCTGATCGAGGCGTGCAAAGGCATCGACAGCTCGTTGGCGTAAAACTGCCAGACAATCCGAATTTGAGGCCGGCCCAATTATGGGCCGGTTTTCATTTTCCACCGCGGACCCCGGCCGCATATGTTGGCGCAAACGTCGCAAATCCCTTTTTTCGAATGTGATTTCAAAAAACTGTGCAGGAATATCGAATCAATCGATGGCACTTGAATTTTTGTGATCACACCCTAAAAACCCGTGATCACAAATGTTGAAAATCTTCGACAATTTCCCGTCTCAGGTCAAAAAACCCTTTAAATTTGCCCGCTAGACACGCCTATAACGGTTAAACGCAGTCAGACGGGACAATTTCGATGAACATTCACGAATATCAGGCCAAGGCTCTTCTTCGCAGCTACGGCGCTCCGGTCTCCGATGGTCGCGCCGTGCTGCGCGCCGAGGAAGCCAAAACCGCAGCCGGTGAACTGGATGGGCCGCTTTGGGTCGTCAAGGCGCAGATACACGCGGGCGGCCGCGGCAAAGGATCCTTCAAAGAGGCCGATGCAGGTGAAAAGGGCGGTGTCCGTCTGACGAAGTCGGTCGAAGAAGCGGCCGAAGAAGCCAAGAAGATGCTGGGTCGCACTCTGGTCACTCATCAGACGGGTCCGGCAGGCAAGCAGGTCAATCGCATCTATATCGAAGCCGGTTCCGGCATCGAGCGTGAACTGTACCTGGCCCTGCTGGTGGATCGTCAGACCAGCCGTATCTCGTTTGTCTGCTCGACCGAAGGCGGTATGGACATCGAAGAGGTTGCTGCCGCGACGCCCGAGAAAATCCTGTCCTTCTCGGTTGACCCGGCCACCGGCTACCAACCCTACCACGGCCGCCGCATCGCATTTTCGCTGGGTTTGGAGGGCGCGCAGGTCAAGCAATGTGTCAGGCTTATGGGCAACCTCTACAAGGCTTTCGTCGAGAAAGATATGGAGATGCTGGAGATCAACCCACTGATCGTATCCGACAGTGGCGACCTGAAAGTGCTGGATGCCAAGGTTGGCTTTGACGGCAATGCGGTCTACCGCCACCCGGATATCGCCGAACTGCGCGACACGACCGAGGAAGATCCCAAGGAACTGGAAGCCAGCAAATACGACCTGAACTACATCGCACTGGATGGTGAGATTGGCTGCATGGTGAACGGTGCCGGTCTGGCGATGGCTACGATGGACATCATCAAACTGTATGGTGCCGAACCTGCCAACTTCCTCGACGTGGGTGGCGGTGCAACCAAAGAGAAGGTGACCGAAGCGTTCAAGATCATCACCTCGGACCCGCAGGTCAAAGGCATTCTGGTCAATATCTTCGGCGGCATCATGCGCTGTGACGTCATCGCCGAGGGCGTGGTGGCTGCGGTGAAAGAGGTCGGTCTGCAGGTTCCGCTTGTCGTGCGACTGGAAGGCACCAATGTCGAGAAAGGCAAAGAAATCATCAACAACTCGGGTCTGGACGTGATCGCGGCGGACAACCTGAAAGACGGTGCCGAGAAGATCGTCAAGGCGGTTAAGGGGTAAGCAAGTTGCTGTGGAGTGGGCTACAGGCCGACCCCACGGCAACTACAATCCAACTTTATCCATTTCACGCAGGAAATCGAAAGAAACAATCGATCTGATGTCCATCCCCATCTTCCTCATAGGTCTTGAACGCGCCACCGGGCGGGCGCGTTTGATGGCGCAGGAGCTGCAAAAGGCAGGCCTGTCGGCGACGCGCATCAACGCTGTTGATTGCGACTCCGCCACCCGCGAGGATTTTCTGCGTGAATGCCGGTCCGAGGGACCTTGGGGTTATTTCCATACCAAGGACATGGCCTGCACCCTAAGCCATGCCAAAGCGTGGGAGGCCGTTGTCGCCTCCGGTGCGGAACTGGCCTTGATACTTGAGGATGATGTTTTCCTGTCGCCAGAAATGGCGGAATGGTTGAACGATGCGTCCTGGTGGCCAGAGGATGCCGATATCGTGCGGTTCGAACGCTGGCGCAGTACAAAGTTTTACCTCGCACTTGGGCGCAAGCGTTTACCCCATCTGGGTCGGGAGCTGTGCCTGATGCGCTCGCGCCACCCTGGCGGTGCCGCATATGCGTTGACCCGAAAAGCAGCAGAACATTTTCTGGCGCAAAAGCCTTATGACATCGCGCTGGATGGCCTGTTGTTCAACCCGTCAGCCTCGCCCGCGGCGCGTCGGGTCAATGTCTATCAGGTGATCCCTGCCATGGTCGAGCAAGGCAACGATGCACCGGACGAAATCCAGATGGGTGCCCCCCGCGCACGCCCTACGGGCTGGCCGCTGGTCCGACAAAAAATCAGGCGCGGTATCGCCGAAATCAGCAGCGGCCTGCGCACGATGGCCGATCTGGCCCTTGGTCGCGCCACGCTTCAGAAAATCACCTATGCGCCGCAGGTTCTTCCAGCGGCTGAACCCTATCAATCCCACACCGCCTAGAGAAAGGGACAAAATGGCAGTCCTCATCGATGAAAACACCAAAGTGATCTGTCAGGGCTTTACCGGCTCGCAAGGTACATTCCACAGCGAACAGGCTATTGCCTATGGCACCAAGATGGTCGGCGGCGTGACCCCCGGCAAAGGCGGGATGGAGCATCTGGGCCTACCCGTGTTCAACTCGGTCCACGAGGCCAAGCACGTGACCGAAGCCAACGCATCGGTGATCTACGTACCGCCCCCATTCGCGGCGGATTCGATCCTCGAAGCGATTGATGCCGAGATGGAAGTGATTGTCTGCATCACCGAAGGTATCCCGGTTCTGGACATGATGAAGGTGAAACGCGCGCTGGAAGGCAGCAAGTCTCGCCTGATTGGCCCGAACTGCCCCGGTGTCATCACGCCTGACGCCTGCAAGATCGGCATCATGCCCGGCCATATTCACAAACGCGGCAGCGTGGGTGTCGTTTCCCGCTCGGGTACGCTTACTTATGAAGCCGTGAAACAGACAACGGACGTAGGACTGGGCCAGTCCACCTGTGTGGGCATTGGCGGCGACCCGATCAAAGGGACTGAGCATATCGACGTGCTGGAATGGTTCCTGGCAGATGACGAGACCACGTCGATCATCATGATTGGCGAGATCGGCGGCTCGGCCGAGGAAGAAGCCGCACAGTTCTTGGCGGATGAGGCCAAGAAGGGCCGCAAAAAGCCGGTTGCCGGTTTCATCGCAGGCCGCACAGCCCCTCCGGGCCGCCGCATGGGCCACGCGGGCGCGATTGTCGCCGGCGGCAAGGGTGGAGCAGAAGACAAGATCGAAGCCATGCGCTCGGCCGGTATCGTTGTGGCGGAAAGCCCGGCTCAGCTGGGAGAGGCTGTGTTGGAAGCGATTGGGTAAGATGCCCGCTCGCAGACTCTATGGTGGATTGGTCGCGGCAGCGCTTTGCTTATCAGCAAACGCGCTGGCTGCCGATGAACTCAATTGGCCCGAGTCTGTTTGCAGTGAGACTGAAATTGACAGCCGGGAAATCGTATCCCGGCTGCGTCAAGAGGGCTGGATCGACGCGGATGACGCAACTCAAAGATCGGCTATGTTATCCGAACAATGGATAGGTATTCTTAACACTTATTTCTGGGAAAATGGCCTAGATGGGGCAGAGAAACGTCTCGAGGTCCTCAACTCGTACACTGGCGATATAAAGGAGCTATATTTTGATGCGTATACGAGCCGCCCGGACATTTTAGTCGACCCAAAAGGTGAGGAGATCATAATCGCAGGCACCACTGCAATCAAAGGCGCAGAAGCCAACCGTTTCTATTTTGATTTGTGCTACCACTTGATGAAAAAAAGCCAGATTACATCAGAGTTTATATCGGCAGCGGTTGCAGAAGAAGCTTATGGAACGAAAGTGACACCCGCTTCTCGAGCATACAATGTCAGTTTCAGAAAAGGTGAGCCAAGACGCACCGACGGGTTACTCTACGTAGAATTATTGCCGGATGCCTTTGAGGTCTTTGGTCCTAACGCGCCCGTCTACTGGACCCAAATCAGGCGAACCTCTCAGCAATTAGTCGCGCCAGAGGTCAACGAGTAAACATGACCTTCTCCGACGCCATACGCACCTGCTTCTCCAAGTTCTTCACCTTTTCGGGCCGTGCTTCGCGGCCCGAATACTGGTTCTTTTTTCTGTTCATCGTGATCTGGAACATCATCGCTGGGATCATCGACTGGCAGTTCTTCACGCAGGTCGCGGTGACGGAAACCGAAACCTCGAAATCCGTGTCGGCCACGTCCTCGCAACCGGTGCAGGGCATCGTCAGCCTGATCGTCTTCTTTCCCCATCTGGCAGTTGCTTTCCGGCGGATGCACGATACCGGGCGCAGCGGGCTGTATGCTCTGCTGCCGATTCTGTTGATCCTTGGCGCCGGAGCTGTGCTCGTTTTTGGTATCGGCTTGGCCTCTCATTTCCAGCATGGTGGCAGGCTGGATATTCTGTTCACCCGCGCCACGTTGCTCATCGTTCTTCCGACACTACTGGTACTGGTCGTGTCGCCCCTCCTGGTTCTATGGTGGCTGACACGCCCCAGCCAGCCAGGCACCAATCAATACGGTCCCAACCCAACAGAGGTAGCCCTATGACCGAACATTCGCCCAATTCCGCCTTTCATGCCTCAAGCTTCATGCAGGGGCATAATGCCGAATATCTGGAGCAGCTTTATGCGCAATACACAAAGAACCCCGGTGCGGTGGATGCCGCATGGGGCGCGTTCTTTGATGCCATGGGTGATGATGCCCCCGATGTTCAACGCGAAGCCGAAGGCCCGTCCTGGGCGCGCACCGACTGGCCGCCGATGCCAGCAGACGACCTGACTGGTGCGCTGACTGGTGAATGGGCCGAGATTGACGCTAAAGCGGCGGGCAAGAAGATCAAGGACAAGGCGGCTGAAAAAGGGGCTGAGGTCAGCGACGACCAGATCAAACGCGCCGTGCTGGACAGTTTGCGAGCACTGATGCTGATCCGGGCCTATCGCATCCGGGGCCATCTGGCCGCGGATCTGGACCCGCTGGGCATGCGCGCTGCCAGCACCCATCCTGAGCTGGACCCGAAGACTTACGGTTTCACCGATGCCGACATGGATCGCCCGATCTTTATCGACAACGTGCTGGGATTGCAGGTCGCTTCGATGCGGCAGATCGTTGAGATCGTGAAACGCACATATTGCGGCACCTTTGCGCTGCAATACATGCATATCTCGAACCCGGAAGAGGCCGCGTGGCTGAAGGAGCGGATCGAGGGCTATGGCAAGGAAATCGCGTTCACCAAGGAAGGCCGCAAGGCGATCCTGAACAAGATGGTCGAGGCCGAGGGCTTTGAGAAGTTCCTGCACGTCAAGTACATGGGCACCAAGCGGTTCGGTCTGGACGGTGGCGAGGCGCTAATCCCGGCGATGGAACAGATCATCAAGCGCGGTGGCGCGCTTGGCCTCAGTGACATCGTCATCGGGATGCCGCACCGGGGTCGCCTGAACATTCTGGCCAACGTGATGGGCAAGCCTTATCGCGCGATTTTCAACGAATTCCAGGGCGGTAGCTTCAAGCCAGAGGACGTGGACGGCTCTGGCGATGTGAAATATCACCTCGGCGCCTCCAGCGATCGCGAATTCGATGGCAACAGTGTGCATCTGTCATTGACCGCCAACCCCTCTCACCTTGAGGCGGTAAACCCGGTAGTTCTGGGTAAGGTTCGCGCCAAGCAAGACCAACTGGGCGACACGGACCGTACCAGGGTCATGGCGATATTGCTGCACGGTGACGCGGCCTTTGCCGGTCAGGGTGTTGTGGCCGAGGGCTTTGGCCTGTCCGGCCTGAAAGGGCACAGAACCGGCGGCACCATGCACATCGTGGTCAACAACCAGATCGGGTTCACTACCGCGCCGCATTTCAGCCGCTCGAGCCCCTATCCCACCGATATCGCGCTGATGGTCGAGGCCCCGATCTTCCATGTGAACGGCGACGACCCCGAGGCGGTAGTTCACGCCGCGAAGGTGGCGACCGAGTTCCGCCAGAAGTTCCATAAAGACGTGGTTCTGGACATCTTCTGCTATCGCCGGTTTGGCCATAACGAGGGCGATGAGCCCATGTTCACCAACCCGATCATGTACAAGAAGATCAAAACCCATAAGACAACGCTTTCCTTGTATACCGAGCGGCTGGTCAAGGACGGGCTGATCCCCGAGGGTGAGATCGAAGATATGAAGGCCGCCTTTCAGGCCCATCTGAACGACGAATTCGAGGCCGGGAAAGACTATAAACCCAACAAGGCCGACTGGCTGGATGGGCGCTGGTCGCATCTGGACAGGAACAAGGATGATTATGTCCGGGGTGAAACAGCGATCTCGGCAGAGACACTGGCGGAAATCGGAGCCGCGCTGACCAAGGCTCCTGACGATTTCGCAATGCACAAAACCGTTGAGCGGTTGCTGGAACATAAGAAACAAATGTTCGAGACCGGTGCAGGCTTCGACTGGGCCACGGGCGAGGCACTGGCGTTTGGCTCGTTGCTGACCGAGGGATACCCCGTGCGTCTGGCCGGACAGGATGCAACACGGGGCACGTTCAGCCAGCGTCACTCTGGGTTTGTTCATCAGGAAACCGAAGAACGGTATTACCCGCTTAACAACATCCGTGCCGGGCAATCCCAATACGATGTCATTGATTCGATGCTGTCCGAATACGCGGTGCTGGGTTTCGAATACGGCTATTCGCTTGCAGAACCGAACGCTCTGGTTCTGTGGGAGGCGCAGTTCGGCGACTTTGCCAACGGTGCGCAGATCATGTTCGATCAGTTCATCAGCTCGGGTGAAAGCAAGTGGCTGCGGATGTCCGGTCTGGTCACACTGCTGCCGCATGGCTTTGAAGGGCAAGGCCCAGAACACTCGTCAGCGCGTTTGGAACGGTTCCTGCAAATGTGCGGTCAGGACAACTGGATCGTGGCGAATTGTACGACACCCGCGAACTATTTCCACATCCTGCGCCGTCAGTTGCACCGGACCTTCCGGAAACCACTGATCCTAGTGACGCCGAAGTCGCTGTTGCGTCACAAGCTGGCCGTCAGCACGGCGGATGACTTCACCACAGGCTCCAGCTTCCACCGGGTGCTGTGGGATGACGCGCAAAAAGGCAACTCTGACACCAAGCTGGTGGCCGATGACAAGATCAAGCGCGTCGTCATGTGTTCCGGCAAGGTCTATTTCGACCTGTTGGAGGAACGCGATGCGCGTGGCATCGACGACATCTACCTGATGCGGATCGAACAATTCTATCCGTTCCCGGCACATTCACTGATCAACGAACTCGAACGGTTCAAGAATGCCGAGATGGTCTGGTGTCAGGAAGAGCCCAAGAACCAAGGTGCGTGGACCTTTATTGAACCCAACATTGAATGGGTCCTGTCCCGTATCGATGCAAAACACACGCGCCCGACCTATGCCGGTCGCGCCACATCGGCCTCGCCCGCAACGGGGCTGGCCAGCCAACACAAAGCCCAACAAGAAGCGCTGGTAAACGAAGCGCTGAGCATTGAAGGAAAGTAAGCGATGACGATTGAAGTTCGTGTTCCCACGCTTGGCGAATCGGTCACCGAAGCCACAGTTGCAACCTGGTTCAAAAAGCCCGGTGATGCGGTCGCCATGGATGAGATGCTGTGTGAGCTGGAGACAGACAAGGTCACCGTCGAGGTTCCTTCACCCGCAGCGGGTGTAATGGGTGAAATCGTGGCAGCCGAAGGCGAAACCGTCGGTGTTGATGCCTTGCTGGCAACGATTGCGGCTGGAGAAGGCGCAGCGCCAGCTGCAGCTCCGGCAGCGGCACCTGCCGCATCGGCCGGGTCGGTTGAAGTGATGGTGCCGACACTTGGTGAATCTGTGACAGAAGCAACCGTTTCGACCTGGTTCAAAAAGGTTGGCGACAACGTCGCGCAGGACGAGATGCTGTGCGAATTGGAAACCGATAAAGTCTCGGTTGAAGTTCCCGCACCGACTTCGGGTGTTCTTGCAGAAATCGTTGCTCCAGAAGGTTCGACCGTGGATGCGGCTGCCAAGCTGGCTGTCATCTCCGGAGCAGCCGCTGGTGCAACAGCCGCGCCGGCCCAGGCAGCGGCGGCTGCGCCCGCAGCAACCAGCACAGGAAAAGACATCGCAAACGCGCCGTCAGCCCAGAAGGCAATGGCCGAAGCCGGACTGTCAGCTGATCAGGTCACCGGAACAGGCCGCGACGGTCGCATCATGAAGGAGGACGTGGCCAAAGCCGTTGCAGCAGTTTCGGCCCCGGCACCTGTGGCGGCTGCCCCCACCCCTGTGGCCCAAGCCCCGCGCGCCCCTGTGGCTGCCGAGGACGAGGCACGCGAAGAACGCGTGCGGATGACCCGCCTGCGTCAGACAATCGCCAAGCGTCTGAAAGATGCACAGAACACAGCCGCGATCCTGACCACCTACAACGAGGTGGACATGACCGAGGTCATGGCCCTGCGCAATCAGTACAAGGACCAGTTCGAGAAGAAGCACGGCGTAAGGCTGGGCTTTATGTCCTTCTTCACCAAGGCCTGCTGCCATGCCCTGAAAGAAGTGCCCGAGGTCAATGCCGAGATTGATGGGACCGACATCGTCTACAAGAACTTCGTGCATATGGGCGTCGCCGCCGGTACGCCGCAGGGTCTGGTCGTGCCTGTCATCCGCGATGCGGACAGCATGTCCTTTGCCGCGATCGAAAAAGCCATCGCCGAAAAGGGCAAGCGCGCCCGTGACGGCAAGCTGAGCATGGCTGAGATGCAAGGTGGCACCTTCACCATCTCGAATGGTGGTGTCTATGGCTCACTGATGTCCTCGCCGATCCTGAACCCCCCGCAGTCGGGTATTCTGGGCATGCACAAGATCCAGGACCGTCCGATGGTCATCAATGGTGAGATCAAGATCCGCCCGATGATGTATCTGGCCCTGTCCTATGACCACCGGATCGTCGATGGCAAAGGTGCCGTGACCTTCCTCGTCCGTGTGAAAGAGGCGCTGGAAGACCCGCGCCGCCTGCTGATGGACCTGTAAGCATGGCAACGCATGTCCTCTGGCAGGCCGATGTAGCCGATTTCAACGCCTGGCTGAAAGTGTTCCGCGAGGACAAACCGATGCGCAAGGCCGCGGGTATCCGCGACCTGCACGTCTGGCGCGACCCCGACCAAAAGGACCACGCTATCGCGATGTTCGAGGTTACAAACCTGGACAAGGCCAAAGCCTTCTTTGGTTCCGAAGAATTGGCAATGCATCACGAGCGGGGCGGAATTGCCCATATCTCGATCAAGCTGCTGGAACCTGTTTGACAAAGACTATTTCCAACCCGCGAAATCGGGTCGGGGAAGCGCCGGATCGTCCGGTCGATTTAGGAGAATGTAATGGCAAATTATGACGTCATCGTAATCGGCGCCGGACCCGGCGGCTATGTCTGCGCGATCCGCTGCGCTCAACTGGGTTTGAAAACCGCCGTGGTCGAAGGGCGCGAAACACTGGGTGGCACTTGCCTGAACGTGGGCTGCATTCCCTCTAAGGCGCTGCTAAATGCCAGCCATCAGCTGCACGAGGCCGAGCATAACTTTGCCAAGATGGGCCTCAAGGGCAAAGCGCCTTCGGTCGATTGGAAGCAGATGCAGGCCTACAAGGACGAGGTCATCGACGGCAACACCAAGGGCATCGAATTCCTGTTCAAAAAGAACAAGATCGACTGGCTGAAAGGTTGGGGATCAATCCCTGCCGCAGGTCAGGTAAAAGTGGGTGATGAAGTCCACGTGACCAAGAACATTATCATCGCATCCGGGTCGGAACCATCTTCCCTGCCCGGTGTTGAAGTTGATGAGAAAGTTGTCGTGACCTCGACCGGTGCTTTGTCACTGAACAAGATCCCGAAGAAAATGGTTGTGATCGGCGCGGGTGTGATCGGTCTGGAGCTGGGATCGGTTTACAGCCGCCTGGGCGCTGAAGTTACCGTGATCGAGTTCCTCAAGGAGATCACGCCGGGCATGGACCCAGAGGTGCAAAAAACCTTCCAGCGCATTCTCAAGAAACAGGGCCTGACATTTGTCATGGGCGCGGCGGTGCAGAAAACCGAAGCGACCAAGACCAAGGCCAAAGTTACTTACAAGCTGCTCAAAGACGACAGTGAACATGTGATCGACGCCGATACCGTGCTGGTGGCCACCGGGCGGAAACCCTATTCGGATGGTCTGGGATTGGACGCTTTGGGCGTCGAGATGACCCCGCGCGGCCAGATCAAGGTGGGCAAGGACTGGCAGACCAACGTACCGGGCATCTACGCCATCGGCGACGTGACCGAAGGCCCGATGCTGGCACACAAGGCCGAAGACGAAGGCATGGCCGCCGCCGAGCAGGTTGCAGGAAAGCACGGTCATGTGAATTATGGCGTGATTCCGGGCGTGATCTACACTTGGCCCGAAGTTGCCAATGTCGGTGAAACCGAAGCGACGCTCAAAGAACAGGGTCGTACCTATAAGGTCGGCAAGTTCATGTTCATGGGAAATGGGCGCGCCAAGGCGAATTTTGCGGCAGACGGGTTCGTCAAGATTCTGGCCGACAAGGAAACCGATCGCATTCTGGGTGCCCATATCATCGGCCCCGGCGCGGGTGATCTGATCCATGAGGTCTGTGTGGCAATGGAATTCGGTGCTTCTGCCGAGGATCTGGCGCTCACCTGCCACGCACATCCGACCTATTCCGAAGCGGTGCGCGAGGCTGCCCTGGCTTGCGGCGACGGCCCGATCCACAGCTAACATCCCGGACCCCGGTGGCGATCAGCCTGCCGGGGTCAACCACGCATCCAGATATGTTTCCAGCCTGTCTGTGAACGTTGTTGCTGAGTGCAACGCACAATACTGTAAGGACATGGCCTGAATGGCAAAGGCCTGCACGCCTTCTGCCAACAGCTCAGATGGTACATCCTTGCGCACCTCTGCGGTTTCAAGCCACATCATCACGACCCGAAAATATCGTTCAAAACAATAGGCAATCGGCCCGATATCTGCGATGGCCGTTGCCCCCGAGTATCTGATCAACAGATCGAACACGTACCGTTCGGATGTCATGAATTCGTGGACCGGTTCCAACGATGCGATGATCTCTGGTACCGTTTTGGGTGGAGTTTCGGATTGGGCCTGATCCAGACAGGCATTCAGCTTGTCCGCGACCAGGATTTCCATCAGTGCGTCCTTGTCGCGGAAATGCGCGAAGAAGGTCCCCTTGGCAACACCCGCGGCCTTTACAACTTCTTCTACCCGCAATGCTTCATATCCGCCATGTCGGATAACCTCTTCCGCAGCTGAGAGAAGCTTGGCGCGGGTCTTGATCGTACGTTTCTGGATCGTTTTTTGCATACCGCTCAGTCGCACATTTTTTGACCGTGGTCAAATTTAATGTTGACCGTGGTCATTTTTTGATTCTATAAACTGACCGTGGTCATTTTTAGGAGAACCCCGATGCACCCCAAGAAAATCCTCATCCTCGATGGACACCCGGCAGAAAGCAGCTTGTCACGCACATTCGCAGAAACCTATGGCGAGGCAGCCCGCAAAAACGGACATGATGTCCGAATGGTCCATCTGAGCGACCTGCAGTTCGATTTTGACTTCGGTCAGGGCAACTATCACGACTTCAAGCCGCTTGAACCGGTTCTGGAACACGTGTTGCAGGACTTCGAATGGAGCGACCATCTGGTCCTGACCACACCTATGTGGTGGGGCGGGCTGCCTGCAAAACTCAAAGGATTGATTGATCGGATGTTCATACCTGGACGGACATTCGACACCCGCAACACGACGATGGCCGGCCTGCCAGCCCCGATGCTGACCGGGCGCACCGCGCGCGTTATCCTGACCTCAGATACGCCCGGCTGGTTCATGCGTCTGATGTACAGGCAAGCGCTTATTCGGCAGGTTCGCGGCCAGATCCTCGGGTTTGTTGGCTTCAAACCAACGCGGTTTACGTACTTTTCAGGCGCAAGCTATCCCAAACCGGGCAGCGTTGATCGCTGGATCAAAAAGGTGTCCAGAATCGGAGCCGCCGCAGCTTGACTGAACAGCCGTCCGTTACCTACCACATTGTTTTGGCGGCGCGTGCAGCCCAGTCTTTGTCATATTGCGCGCCGCCCTCTTCACCTTCTGACGCCTCGGACAGAAGCTGCCCAATCGTCGGAAGGTCCTTGCTTTCGTCGCCACAAGTCCAAGTTCGGGCGCGTATCAGTGCACGCGCGCACTGGCTGTAAATTTCATCAATCTGCACAACGATAACCGTCGCCGGAACCTTGCCAGCCTTTTCGAACTGGTTGCGCAATGCCGCGTCTGCAGTCAATCGGGCCGTTCCGTTCACCCGAACGACATTGTCAGAGCCCGGCACAAAGAACATCAGCGAAACGCGCGGGTCCCGAACGATGTTACGCAAGCTGTCCAGGCGGTTGTTTCCCCGCCAGTCAGGCAGGGCCAATGTTTTTTGGTTCAATTCGCGCACAACAGCACCATCGTCCCCGCGTGGGCTTCCGTCTACCCCCTCGGGACCAACTGTACTGAGAATGCAAAGACGCGAGGCTTCAATCCACTTGCGATAGAGCGGAGTTAAGTGTCGAACGACCTTTCGTAACGAAGCAGCACCTGGCGTTCCGTACAACGCCTCGAGATCTTCTACTTTTTCAATGAATTCCATCAGGATCAAACCCCACTTCGCGCATCAATTCGTTCGAGCGTGTTTCTATGACTTCCTCCAACCGAGCGAGGAACTCATCGCGGGCAACACCTGGTTTGATCGGCTCCAGAAAATCTACAATGGCAAGGCCGGGTTTACGCAAAACGCCTGTGCGGGGCCAGAACACGCCAGCATTCGTCGCAACCGGAACGCACGGAAAACCAAGGCCTTCATACAGAATCGCCGTACCAACCTTGTAGGGTTTCTTTGCGCCCGGCGCCACACGCGTGCCCTGCGGATAGATTACCAGCTGTCCAGGTTCAGAAAACTCTTTTGAGACGTCCTTGACCATTTTTGCCACAGCCGCACCGCGCTTGCCTCGATTGACCGGGATACAGCCAAGGCGTCGCGCATACATGCCAATAACGGGTGTGAACAACAGCTCGCGCTTCATGATAAACTTGCCGTGCGGAATGGCGTCGAAAATCATGATGATATCAAGGAACGACTGATGTTTGGCCCCGATGACCACTTCATTCGTCGGGGCATTGCCCCGCACCTCGCAGTGAATACCAACCATCCACCGGGCCAGCCACATGGTGCTTTTGGCGTAGGTTTTACACGCTTTCAGCGCACCGTTTCTGGAAAACAGCGCATAAGGCAGAAACGCGATGCCAAGGATCAGCATCCAGGCATAGATCACAATCATGAAGATGAGGGAACGAACCCACTGAATTGCCATCAACATCAGGAAAGCTCCTTCAACTTGCGTCGGGCTGCGGCCCATGTGGCAACAAAGGCAACGGCTGCCCCAAGGACGGGGATAAGAACCGGCAACACCCAGTCTTTACCCTGAAATCCAACTCCGGTCAGAAATCCACCCGCATCCGAAGCCTCGGGCAAAAGCAAGACACCTGTCATTCCCAGCAGGGTCCCAACCGAGGCGCCGAAAAACGCGCGATAGGTAAACCGCCGTACAAAAGCACCTGCGATGAAACCATCCTGCGCGCCAACCAATCGCAGAACTTCGATAATCTGCGCATTGGCCGCAAGTGAGGCGTTGGCTGCAAGGGTAATCATCGCAGCGGTCGCACCGCCAATCAGCAGGATTGATATCCACCCCAGACGACGCAGGGACATCGCAGCATCGACCAGCGGTTCGCGCCATCGCGTATGATCATCCAGAACCGCGCCGGGTACCTCGGCCCCCAATCGCAATCGCAGCCCGAGCGCATCCAGACCGGGTTCGCCCTCGATGATCTCGATCAGCTGTGGGATTGGCAAAGTATCCAACGGCAGGTCCGGCCCGAACCAAGGTGACAGCAACGCGGCTTGTTCATCTGCGCTAAGCGCACGGGCAGACGCGACACCGGGTGTCTGGCTGAGGACGGTCAATGCCGCTTCTGTTTGGGCAGCAAGCTGCTCGGCCGGTGCATTGATGCGTAAGGTTGCGGCGCCTGCCAGTTCCGAAGCCCACCGATCCGCGATGCGGCCAGAGGCGAGGGACAAAGCCAAAGCGAAAACAGCAAGAAATGCCATGGCACCAGCGACAAACAGGGTCAGGTGGGCAGTGTAGCCGGTTGGCGGAACAACGCGGTCAGCACGGGTATCGCCGCGCAGCAGGTTTCGGATATCAGCCCCAGTCACAGGTCTGCCCCCGCCAGATGCAGCTTTCGCTGCGAAATCCGCAAAACACGCGCCTGAACATGGCTTTTTGCAGCTCGGATCAGGCTCAGGTCATGGGTGGCAATCAGAACGGTCTTTCCCATGCGGTTCAGTTCAACCAGAAGGTGCAACAAACGTTGCGACATCTCCCAATCGATATTGCCCGTGGGTTCATCCGCCAATATGACATCGGGCGACAGGATGACGGCACGCGCCAGAGCTGCTCGTTGACGTTCACCGCCGGATAATTCCGGTGGCCGTGCTTCGAGACGTGCACCAAGCCCCACCCAGCTAAGCAGTTCGGTCAGATTGTCTTGCCCGGACGATTCCCCGCGCCCGGACACCATCAGTGGCAAGGCGACATTTTCAGCAAGCGTCATATGGTCAAGAAACTGGCAATCCTGATGCACAACGCCGACACGGCGGCGCAGCACGGCCAGCTGATCCCGATCAAGGGTCGAGACGTCCTGATCAAACACGCTAAGACGCCCTGAGGTCGGCAACAGCGCCCCGTAACACAACTTGAGCAATGTCGTCTTGCCCGCCCCCGACGGCCCGGTCAGAAAATGGAACGACCCTGGCTGTAATTGAACCGAGACATCGCTCAGCAACTCGCCGCCACCGTAGGTATAGCTGACATTTTCCAGCTCGATCACACGTGCCCCCAATATTTTGCCGCTCTTCTTGCCCGAGCAGGGCGACGGTTTCAATGGCTCTACCGAGTCCAATTGGTGACACTTGACCTATGAAACCGAAAACGCCCTTTGCTGTTGGGTCTTAACGGAATATCATCCCTGAAAAAACTATTATCGGCCCTTCACCCGGTCGAGGAGGCAGTATGCGTCTTACATGTCCGAATTGCACTGCGCAGTACGAAGTTCCTGACGAGGTCATCCCCGAGGAAGGCCGCGACGTGCAGTGTTCGAACTGCGATCAAACCTGGTTTCAGGCCAAGCATCCATCCGAGCCGACGGTTGAACCGAACGCGCCCGAGGACAAGCCTGTTGTGGCAGATACACCTGACACCGAGGTCGAGGCCCAGAAGGACGCCGAGCCCGCAGAAAAAACAGCGCCAGAGGTTGAAAAACCTGCTGCATCCACAGGAAATGTTGCCCCATCAGTCGCCAGTATCCTGAAAGAAGAAGCCGCACGAGAAGCAGAGTTGCGCGCGCAGGAAGGCGGCGGCCTGGAAAGCCAGCCCGATCTGGGCCTAGAAGCCCCACCAGAGCCAAAGGTCAGGCCCAAACGCCCTGCAACTTCGGAAACCGCCGTTGATGCCGGGCAAAAGGATGCACTGCCGGATGTCGATGCCATCAACTCGAGCATGCGGTCCGACCCCGCAGAAGATGTGGCGCAGGCGCCCCGCAAGTCCGGCGGGTTCTTGCGCGGTTTTGCGCTGATGCTGATCATCGGCGTGGTTCTGTACCTGATCTACGGGAATGCCCGCCAAATCAGCGAGGCTGTACCGCAGGCCGATCCGCTGCTCAGCTCATATGTGTCGCTGGTGGATCAGGCGCGAATCTGGCTCGAAACTCAGGCAGGATCTGGAGCGCAGAACTGAGAGCTAGAACCGCTCCAGCAACCGCTTGAGGTATTCCAACTCGATCTGGGGACGGTCTGTTTCACCGGTCCGGCGACGGATTTCATCCAGCAACTCGCGGGCCCGGCGATAGACATCTTCGCCTTGCAACAGGTTCTCGTCGGTTGAAATCGAACCCGCAGCACCCGGGTTTCGGCCCAGCGGATCGCGGTTGTTGGCCTGCATGTCGCCGTCTTGTGTTCCCTGCCCCGGTTGGTTCTGCTGTTCCTGCGCCATAGCTTCACCCAGCGACCGCATCCCTTCGCGCAACGCTTCCATCGCTTCGGACTGACGGTCGATAGCTTCGGCGAGATCATCGCCACGCAGGGCCTGCTCGGCCTCGTCCATGGCACGCCCGGCCCGATCCAGCGCTTCGCGGGCGGCGTCACCTTCGGGTGTGCCTACACCGGGCAGTCCTTGTTGCTGGCGACCCAGCTCGTCTCTCAACGCTTGCTGTCGGTCGGCGAGCGAACCTTGCCCCTGCTCACCGTCTCCCGCCTGATCCGAACCTTCACCCTGTCCGCCCTGCCCTTCGTGGCTTTGCCCCCGACCTTGACCACCGTTGCGGCCTTCGTTCCCTTGGCTTTCACCTGATTGCGCGCCGGGGTTGAACTGTTCCTGCAAATCACGAAAGGCCTGATCGCTAAGACCCTGCTGTTCGCGCAGGGTTTCGGCGAGACCTTCCATGGCCTGCTGGCCTTCAGATTGCTGCCCTTGGCCCTGACCCTGAGTTACACGCATGTTCTCCATCATCTGCTGGAATTCTTCCAGCGCCTGCTGAGCTTCGGCCATGCGACCTTGTTCCATCAGTTCCTGAATACGGTCCATCATGCGTTGCAGGTCATCCTGCGTCATTTGCAAAGATTCACCATTCTGGCCGGGCTGACGCTCGCCGTCTTCACCATTTTGCTGTGCCAGCCGTTGTAATTGCTGCAGGTAATCCTGCGTCGCCTCGCGCAATTCCTGCATCAACTCCGCTATTTCTTCATCGCTGGCCCCGTTCTTCATCGCTTCGGTCAGACGTTCCTGCGCGCGGCGCATTCGTTCCAATGCATCCGCCAGCGTCCCGTCCTCGATCAGTACGGCAAGGTCCCACAAGGCCTGTGCAATCTCTTCTTGTTGTTTGGGTTTCAACCCGTATCGATGAAAAGTTTCCAATCGCCGCAGAACAACCCGCAGACGCAGATAGGCTGTGTCAGAACGAAACAGTTCCTCAGGGCGGTGCGACACAGCCCTCAGGACTTGCGAGACACGAGGCGCATTGGATCGCGACCAAAGAAGATCGCGCCTTTGCTCAATCACGGCTGCCGCGAGGGGATCAAAGAAGCGCCGTGCTGGCAATGCCGTCGCATAGGGATCCGAAGACGTTTGCTGATCCGCTGCATCCGTTGCCATCAAGGTAACCCTGACCGGCAGATGCGCCCACGGATGTTGCGAGAAATCCTCGATCAGGTCTTCGGTGAAATCTGCGCGGTCGCCGGTGATCGGCATTGGCAATTCGATTTCGATCACCTCGCGCGGCTCTGGCTCGACCGCCAGTCCGTACCGACGGTCAATCGCCGCCTGATCCAACTCGATCCGGGCCAAGCCCGAAACCACGCCGTAATCATCGCTGGCGGAAAATGGCAGCTTCATCTGCCCGCCCGCTTCAGACTCGGCGGTTCCGGAAACCGCGATCTTCGGAGCCGCGTCATCAATGACCAGCACCGACCAGTCCTGCCCCGCCGGTCCATCTATGCGCAACTGACCCGAGCGTTCGGCGACAAACTCCAGTTCCGGGTCTGTTGCCGCCTCGGTTCCGCTGGCAGAACTGCTCTCGGTCAGACTATGTGCGCCGACCTCACCGTACAGTCTCAAGGTGATGCGACTGCCCTTGGGAACAGAAAGCGCCGCCCCCGTTTGGTCGGCAAGATATAAGGTCGGCAAACCTGTGTATCTGGGGGGTTCCACCCATCCTTCCCAAGTTGGACCCTGTCCAGCCACGGCCGTGCCCGGGGTCATGTCCGCCACTGAACCCACACGCCACAACGATCCAAAGATCAGCGCCACAACAAATGCCAGCAGAGCGGCATAGCGCAACGCATACGGGTCGCGCGACGCAAGCCGAAGATCTGGTTTCACAGCCTCAGCAGTGGCCGCACGCTGTGCCATGCGGGCTTTGTGCGCCTGCCACAAGGCAACCGAGTCCCCATCGTTGGCACCGATTGCCTGATCATCGAGCAAAGCCTGAATCGGTCGACCGGGCAGAGCCTCATCCAGCCGCGCCAGCGCATCAGCGCGGGACGGCAGTTTGAATTTCGTGACACCCCGGACAGATGCTGCACCAAAAGATATCAACGACAGCGCACCAGCACCCCAGACAATTTCAACGGGCAGATGATCCTGCAACCCCAGCATCAGAGCGGCGAGCAAAGCCAGAACAATCGAGAACGCAGGCCAGAACGCGCGCAGCACCTGTTCAGCCACCATACCGAGATGGGTTAGCCACAGGGACAGGCGCGGAATGGGCAGGTTCGTTCTGTTGGTCAAGACGGGCCTCCGGGACGGGCCCGCGCGGTTATCGCGTCAAAGCCACGATGGTATGGTATCGCGGTTTATGATTTCGTCAAAGCTTGGCCGTTCACGAATGACTGCAAATTGATCGCCATTCACCAGAACTTCGGGGATCAACGGGCGGGTGTTGTATTCGCTGGACATCACCGCACCGTATGCACCCGCGCTGCGAAATGCGACCAGATCACCCGATTTCAGCGGCGGCATATTGCGCTGCTTGGCAAAGGTATCCCCGGATTCGCAGACCGGACCGACAATGTCGTAAGGGCGCTGTTCCACACCGGCGACAGGTTCCTGCACCGAAACGATATCATGGTAAGCTTCGTACATTGCGGGGCGGATTAGGTCGTTCATCGCCCCATCAAGGATCAAAAAGTCGCGACCTTCGCCTGATTTCACATAGATCACCTTGCTGACCATGATCCCGGCGTTGCCCGCGATCAGGCGTCCGGGCTCAATCTCGATCTCACAGCCCAGATGGCTCAGAGTTTTCTTGACCAGCGCACCATATTCAATCGGCAATGGGGGTGCGTTGTTCGACCGGGTGTAAGGAATGCCCAGACCGCCACCCAGATCAAGACGCCGAATGTTGTGACCTTCAGAGCGGAGTCGTTCGGTTAGCTCGGCCACCTTTGTGTAGGCCAGCTCATACGGTTCAAGTTCGGTCAGTTGCGAGCCAATATGAACGTCGATGCCGATCACCTCCAGCCCCGGCAGGCTGGCGGCGTAGGCGTAAACTTCCGAGGCACGGGCAATCGGAATGCCAAACTTGTTCTCAGACTTGCCGGTGGCAATCTTAGCGTGCGTCCTGGCATCGACATCCGGGTTCACCCTGACGGTGATCGGCGCGATTACGCCAAGCTCAAGCGCAATGGCGTTGATCACTTCCATCTCGGGCTCGGACTCGACGTTGAACTGGCGAATGCCACCGCTCAGCGCTATGCGTATCTCGTCCGCTGTTTTCCCCACACCTGAGAACACGATTTTGTCACCGGGAACACCAGCCGCCTTCGCCCGCAGATATTCTCCGCCCGAGACCACGTCCATCCCAGCGCCTGCTTGGGCCAATGTCTTAAGGATCGCCTGATTGCTGGCCGCTTTCATCGCGTAGCAGATCAGGTGATCGGTGCCGTCCAACGCGTCATCGAACAGTTTGAAATGCCGCAACAATGTAGCCGTGGAATAGACGTAGAACGGTGTTCCAACCGCGGCTGCAATTTCGGAGACGGGGACATCCTCGGCGTAAAGCGCGCCGTCGCGGTACAAAAAGTGATCCATGCTTGCGCGCTTAGACCATAAAAGGACTTCGGATCAATGGATTCCGTATCCTTGGTCGCGGTTTAGTTTTGAGTTGAAACACCAACTCGGCCATAGCCCGAGATAGAAATGCCGGTGCCCGATTGTTTTGGTTCGGCCGCAGGTTCCGGGCGTCGCGCTGACGAAGGCTCACAGGCCGCCAAAACCGCAAGTGCACAAACCAGTCCCAGAATTCTCATCTCAATACCATTCCTTTGTGTGACAGGTTATCGATACGCGCGCGCAACATGAGGTGTCAGGACCGGAGGCGCAACACGCAAAGGGGTCAGAATCCAAGATAAATGCCCAGCGGCCCGCGACTTAGGCCGACACCTCCGCCGACATACGCACCGCTTGATCCAACCCCGATTGTGGCACTGACCGTGGGCTGAGGGGCAGTTGGTTGGTCAGGCTCGCCATCAGCCCCGCACCCGGCCAGTACCAGGCCGGAAACCGTAATCAGGGTCGCACGTAGCGCGGTCGTCATACCATTGCCTTCCATCGTTCGATCTGGACCCGCACCTGATCGGGGGCGGTACCGCCGTAGGACTGGCGCGAGTTTACCGAATTGTCGACGCCAAGGACAGAGTAGACGTCATCCGAAATTTCACCATGGACCGATTGCATATCGTCCAGTGTCAGGTCGGGCAGGCCACAACCCTTACCCTCGGCCATGGCCACCAGTGATCCGGTGACGTGATGCGCATCCCGGAACGGCAGGCCCAGCACGCGTACCAGCCAGTCGGCCAGATCCGTCGCGGTCGAGAAACCCGAGCCGGCGGCGGCGGCAAGGCTGTCGCGGTTGGCGGTCATGTCCTTGACCATCCCTTCCATCGCCGCCAGCGCCAGCATCCAGTTGTCGGCGGCGTCAAAGACCTGTTCCTTATCTTCCTGCATGTCCTTTGAATAGGCCAGCGGCAGGCCCTTCATCACCATCATCAGCGCGGTGTTGGCCCCATAGATGCGCCCAACCTTGGCGCGGATCAGTTCAGCTGCATCCGGGTTCTTTTTCTGCGGCATGATCGACGAGCCGGTCGAAAACCGGTCGGACAGGGACACGAAACGGAACTGGGCCGAAGACCAGATCACCAATTCCTCGGCAAAACGCGACAGGTGCAAGGCGCAGATCGAGGCGGTCGACAGGAATTCCAATGCAAAATCGCGGTCGCTGACGGCATCCAGCGAGTTGGCGGCGGGGCGATCAAAGCCCAACGCCCGCGCTGTCATATGGCGGTCGATGGGGAAGGATGTGCCTGCCAGCGCGGCAGCCCCCAACGGGGATTCGTTCATTCGGGCACGGGCGTCGCGGACTCGGCTCAGGTCGCGGCCAAACATCTCGACATAGGCCATCATGTGATGCCCCCAAGTTACGGGTTGCGCAGTTTGCAGATGGGTAAAGCCCGGCATGACCCAATCGGCGCCTGCTTCGGCCTGCGCCAAAAGCGCGCGGATCAGGGCCAGAATACCGGACTCCGCCGCATCAAACTGATCCCGGACCCACAGTTTGAAATCCGTCGCCACCTGATCGTTACGCGAACGCCCTGTGTGCAAACGGCCTGCCGGCTCGCCAATGATCTCTTTCAGCCGCGCCTCGACATTCATGTGGATGTCTTCCAGCGCGGTCGAAAACTGAAACGTGCCGCTCTGGATTTCTGACAAAACGGTGAGCAGCCCTTCCCGAATGGCCTGCGCATCACTATCACTTATGACGCCTGTGGCAGCCAACATGGCCGCATGGGCGCGCGAGCCTGCGATGTCCTGGGCTGCCATCCGCTGATCGAACCCGATCGAGGCATTGATCGCCTCCATGATCGCGTCTGGACCGGCGGCAAAGCGGCCGCCCCACATCTGGTTCGAGGATTGATCGGTCATGTAAGAAAACCCGGAGTTGATATGCGCCTAATTCGTTTGATCCCCCTTTATATGGCCCTTGCGCTGGGTGCAAACGCCGCTTTTGCGACCGATGCAGAAACGCTGGCTCCTCTGCGGGAAGACAGCCTGAAACGTCTGATCCTGCACGAGGAGCCCAAACCGGCAAAAGTGATCGAGTTTCAGCGGGAAGATGACGGGGGTGTCGGCACGCTGGCCGATTATGAGGGTAAGTATGTTCTGCTGAACTTCTGGGCCACCTGGTGTGCCCCCTGCCGCAAAGAAATGCCGCAGATCGCCGAATTGCAGGACGAGTTTGGGGGTGACAAGTTTCAGGTCCTGACCCTTGCCACAGGCCGCAACTCACCAGCAGGGATCAAGAAGTTCTTTGAAGAGAATGGCATCTCCAACCTGCCGCGTCATCAGGACCTCAGCTCGGCTGCCGCGCGCGAGTTTGGCATCATCGCGTTGCCCATCACGGTCATTCTGAATCCCGAAGGTCAGGAAATCGCGCGGCTGATCGGTGATGCTGAATGGAACTCGGATAGCGCGAAGGCGATTATCTCGACGCTTGTTGGCGCAGAAAACTGAGGAAATAGCCTTAATATCAGCAAATCTTGATTTCCTCCGGGCATTCAACTCGGAGGATTTTTGATGAATTCTATTGCAGGAGTTGTCGCGATGGCGGGTGTTTTTTGGATGGCCACCGATGCTGCTACCACCAAAGATGTACGCAAGAGAGGCAAGGGAGATCAAGTAACCTACATGATCTCCGACTAGTATTCCTGCTTGTCGGATGGCTGCGATCAAAGCCTTGGTTTTGGAACACAGCTGACGCGACGCCACCTTTGACAGTGTTTCGACTCCTTTGCACTCTGCGCTAAGGAGGACGGAATGCCGCTGGAAATTCTATTGGTGTTGGTCGTTGGGGGCATAGCCGGGATTACGCTGTTGCTGCATCTGACAGGCAAGTCGCGGTTGCATGTGCTGACGCCGGACACGGCGCCACGCCAGTGGCTCCGGCATTTTCCCGATGACACGGTGATCGGAGTGACAATCGCCCATGACGGTCACGCGGCGCTGGTGCGGACACAGAATGGGGCCGGGTTGATCTGGTCCTTCGGGGCCGACACCGTTGCGCGGCAACTCCAGGATTTCGACTGGCTTGAGACTGCCAATGGCATCGAAGTTCGGTTTCACGACTTCAGCACCCCACGCGCGACCCTTCACCTTGACCAGACCGAACGCCAACACTGGCAACACTTGATGAGCCCCGCATGACAGACCAGGTAAGCTTCCCCGATGCGGTGCAATGGGCCGTCCCGTTTTTTATCGCTGCTATTCTGGCAGAATTCCTGTGGATCGCAGTCAAAGGCAAAGGCGGTCGGTATGAAACGCGCGATGCGGTGACCTCGCTGATCATGGGGGCCGGGAACATCGCGTCGGGCTTTTTGCTGGGCTTTATCGCCTATGCGTTTTTCATGTGGCTTTGGCAGATCACTCCTCTGGATCTTGGCACGTCAATTCCCGTTATCATTCTGTGCTTTGTTCTGGATGATCTTCGCTATTACTGGGTACATCGTTTTGGGCATCGCATTCGCTGGGTCTGGGCCAGCCATGTCAACCACCACAGCTCGCAGCACTACAATCTGACCACAGCGCTGCGGCAAACTTGGACCTATACCTTTACGTTCATGATGGTCGTTCGCGCGCCGCTGATCCTGCTGGGTTTCCATCCGGCCATGGTTCTGTTCGTTGGCGGATTGAACCTGATCTATCAGTTCTGGATTCACACCGAGGCCATCGGCAAGATGCCCCGATGGTTTGAGGCGGTCATGAATACCCCCAGCCATCATCGCGCGCATCACGGCCGAAACGCACGGTATCTGGATTGCAATTACGCCGGAGTTTTCATCATCTGGGACAAGATGTTCGGGACATTTGTGCCTGAACAGGAAAACGACCGGGTCGATTACGGGCTGGTTCACAATATCGGCACCTTCAACCCTTTGCGCGTTGCGTTTCACGAATGGGTCGGCATCTGGCACGACGCCACGCAGCCCGGCCTGACACTGCGGCAACGTCTGGCCTATTGTTTCGCACCGCCGGGTTACAGCCACGACGGCAGCCGCGACAACTCGGAACAGATAAAAGCTAAGCACCTGGCTCGCCACCCCGAGGACCGGGGAACGCCCGGATTTGAGCAGGTCGACAAGATCCTGCCGAAAGGACAGGCGGAACAGGCCTGACACAGCTGTCAGGCCCCACTACGACTTGAACTCCAGCCTTTGCACGCCATATCGGTCATTGAATGTGGCGCATAGTTGAGCGAGGGGCGGCATGAAACGTTTGGCAACCATTTCGACCTTCGTCGGGTTATTTGGCCTGTTGCTGGCCATGCTTGCCGCGCTCGGCAGCTTTGTTGGCACGCTGATCGCACTGGGTTTTGTCCTGATGATTCTGGGTGCGACAGGAGCCCTTCTTGGAGCCGCGGTATCACTGGCCCGTGCCGGACAGTCCGCGCGCTGAAACCGCATTAAGCAACTTCTTCTGACGCTTTAACCGCAGATTCATCTGTTTGCCCCGAAACTGTGTCAAAACACCTGTTTCGGACACAAGAGAATCTGCGCCTATGGGAAACAAAAAGCTCGCCAATCTTCCCGAAGGGTTGGACACCCCTTTGAATGCAGCAGTGTCAACACGGGATCGTTCGGTGGTTCAGATGGCAACCGATGCTGTGAAGCACAAGCAATGTCGGTTGGCCTTTCAGCCAGTTGTTCAGGCGCACCCGCCGCATGGCATCGCGTTTTATGAAGGGTTCATTCGCGTGATGGATGAAACAGGGCGTGTTATACCCGCCCGCGAATTCATGCCGCAGGTTGAAAACACCCCGATCGGACGTGATCTCGACTGCGTCGCGTTGGAACTTGGTCTGCGCACGTTGGTGAAGAACCCCCAGATCCGCCTGTCGATCAACATGTCCGCCCGCTCGATCGGTTATTCCAACTGGTCCGGTATACTGGACCGGTTTCTGAAACGGGACCCGCAGCTGGGCGAATGGCTGATCCTAGAAATCTCCGAAAGCTCTTCCATGCAGGTGCCTGAATTGGTGGTCGACTTCATGGACCGCCTTCAGGATCGCGGCATCGCCTTTGCGCTGGACAACTTTGGTGCCAGCAACTTCAGTTTCCGCCACTTTCGCGAATTTCTGTTCGACGCCGCAAAGATCGATGGTCAGTTTATCAGGGGTATCAGCGACAGCCCCGACAACCAGGCTTTGGTGCGGGCCTTGATTGCCGTGGCGCGTGAGTTTGAAATTCTGGTCACTGCCGAATCAGTCGAAACACAGAAGGATGCGGCATTTTTGCTTGCAAGTGGCGTGGATTGCATGCAGGGATTTTTGTTCGGTGCGCCCAGTGTTTCACCCCCGTGGAAGCAGGAAAGAAGTTCAAAAACAGCAAGTTGATCCGTGGGTGATCGACATTTTTCCGCCATTTCCCAAGCTGAGACAAGCTGCCCGTTGCTGCAAGTGCAGCATTACGCTATTGCAGAAGTACTTGAGCGGGGGATAACGGGGCGCTCTTGTTTCGAGAGGGAAACTCTCGGCCTGCGCCGTCAGACATTCCGCCAGATAATGACGGTAAAGGACTGATCATATGACCAACGTAGTAATCGCATCCGCCGCACGAACAGGTGTTGGCAGCTTTAGTGGTTCGTTTGCGAACACCCCCGCACATGATCTGGGCGCGGCCGTCCTGGAAGCAGTTGTCGAGCGCGCCGGGATTGAAAAAGGCGAAGTCAGTGAAACCATCATGGGTCAGGTTCTGACTGCGGCTCAGGGCCAGAACCCGGCTCGGCAGGCGCATATCAACGCCGGTTTGCCGCAGGAAAGCGCCGCCTGGGGAATCAACCAGGTTTGTGGCTCGGGCCTGCGTGCCGTCGCATTGGGCGCTCAGCACATCCAGCTGGGCGATGCCGATATCGTCGCCGCTGGTGGCCAAGAGAACATGACCCTGTCACCCCACGCCGCCGCCCTGCGCGCGGGTCACAAGATGGGCGATATGAAGTATATCGACACCATGATCCGCGATGGTCTGTGGGATGCCTTCAACGGCTATCACATGGGTCAGACGGCGGAAAATGTTGCCGAGAAATGGCAGATCAGCCGCGACATGCAGGATGAATTCGCTGTCGCTTCGCAGAACAAGGCCGAGGCGGCGCAAAAAGCTGGCAAGTTTGTCGACGAAATCGTGCCCTTCACCATCAAGACCCGCAAGGGCGACATCGTGATGGACAAGGACGAATACATCCGCCACGGCGCTACAATGGAAGCCATGGCAAAGCTGCGCCCCGCCTTTACCAAGGACGGATCGGTCACAGCTGCAAACGCTTCGGGCCTGAACGACGGCGCCGCCGCGACCCTGTTGATGTCGGCTCAAAACGCAGAAAAGCGCGGAATCGAACCTTTGGCTCGCATCGCGTCCTACGCAACTGCCGGGCTGGACCCGTCGATCATGGGCGTTGGCCCGATCTACGCTTCGCGCAAGGCATTGGAAAAAGCAGGTTGGTCCGTCGACGATCTGGACCTGGTTGAAGCCAACGAAGCCTTTGCGGCGCAAGCCTGCGCAGTGAACAAGGACATGGGCTGGGACCCGTCGATTGTGAACGTGAACGGCGGCGCAATTGCCATCGGCCACCCGATCGGTGCATCAGGTTGCCGCGTTCTGAACACGCTGCTGTTCGAAATGAAGCGCCGCGACGCAAAGAAAGGTCTGGCCACTCTGTGCATCGGCGGCGGCATGGGTGTCGCCCTGTGTGTGGAGCGCGACTAAGTGCGCCAATACCCAAATAGAAAAGGGCGTCCATGGGACGCCCTTTTTTGTTACACTGGGGTCGTACCCCTTAGATGCGACGATATTGCCATCCGAAATAAACACCTTAACGACGAAACAATATTGCGCACAAGCATCTCTCAAAGTAACAGCATTACCAAGGCGACTAAAATTGGAGGAGTCCTAAATGGCACGTACAGCACTCGTTACCGGCGGTTCTCGCGGCATTGGCGCAGCAATTTCCAAGGCGCTCAAAGCCGAAGGATATAACGTTGCGGCCACCTATGCAGGGAATGACGAAGCCGCCGCGAAATTCACCGAAGAGACCGGCATTAAGACCTACAAGTGGAACGTCGCCGATTATGACGAATCCAAAGCAGGTATCGAAAAGGTTGAGGCCGAGGTTGGCCCCATCGATATCGTTGTCGCCAACGCTGGCATCACCCGTGATGCACCTTTCCATAAAATGACACCCGATCAGTGGAAAGACGTGATCGACACCAACCTGACTGGCGTGTTCAACACTGTGCACCCTGTCTGGCCTGGCATGCGCGAGCGCAAGTTTGGCCGTGTCATCGTCATCAGCTCCATCAACGGTCAGAAGGGCCAGTTCGCTCAGGTGAACTATGCTGCGACCAAAGCTGGCGATTTGGGCATCGTGAAATCTCTGGCGCAGGAAGGCGCGCGGGCGGGCATCACGGCCAACGCAATCTGCCCCGGTTATATCGCAACCGAGATGGTGATGGCGGTGCCTGAAAAGGTACGCGAATCGATTATTGGCCAGATCCCTGCCGGTCGTCTGGGCGAGCCTGAAGAGATTGCACGCTGTGTGACCTTCTTGGCCTCGGACGAATCTCAGTTCATCAACGGCTCGACCATCTCGGCCAACGGTGCTCAGTTCTTCGTCTGATCCAGGCTTGTGAACAAAAAAACGGGCCGGCCCCTTTGGACCGGCCCTTTCTGATCCCGTAAGAACGCGCGCGCTGCGATCAGCGGGAACCCAATACCCAATTCCACATCTGCCGGACCACCTTGCCACGCTCTTCATGAGCGCGCAGGATCGCCACTTGGGCGGCGGGATTTGTTGTCATCTCGATCATGTCAGCCGCCTTTCAATTCAGTTTTGCTTGACCTGATGTGAATATGAAGGTCACTTAAAGCCGTGACAAACGAAGTTTCCTGAACCTTCAGTTAAGAATTTCTTGGCTATGAGTGATTATCTGCCCCCACTTACCGCGCTTCGGGCTTTTGATGCCGCGGCCCGGCACATGTCCTTCGCGAAAGCGGCGGAAGAGCTGCACGTGACGCCAGCGGCCCTGTCCTTACAGATCAAATCGCTTGAGGAGCATCTGGGCCGCCCTCTGTTCCGCCGTCTGAACCGCGCTGTGGAACTCACCGATGCGGGCCGCGCCCTGGCCCCCGGCGCGGCAGAAGGCTTTGCCACCTTGCAAGCCGCGTGGCGTGCCGTACGCAGGCAGGAGGATGGCACCGGACTGACCGTCACCGCAGGTCCGGCGCTGACCGCAAAGTGGCTGGCGCCTCGCCTTTACGAGTTTGCCCGTGCGCATCCGGAAATCGATCTGAAATTCTCGGCCACGTTGCGCAACATGGATCTGGAGCGGGATGATGTAGATGTTGCCATCCGGTTTGGCAATTCCGCCGATGAGGGGCTGTATTCCGTACCTGTAAGAAAGGAGTGGCTGACCCCAGTCATGACCCCGGAGCTGGCGGAACAATTCACCACGCCAGACAGCCTGCGCGACGCACCGTTGATCCACGACGATTCGATCAACTTTCTGACCCCACCCTGCGACTGGCCTGCCTGGTTCCGCGCTGTGGGTATCGATTTCATACCCACTCATGGGGCGTATTTTTCCAACGCAGATCACGCGATTGACGCCGCTGTCGCCGGTGTTGGTGTCGCCCTTGGACGGCGTGCCATGATCCTCAAGGACTTGACCGAAGGTCGGCTGGTTGCCCCCTTCAAGGTCGCGCTGGAAACGCAGGGCCGGTTCCGATTCCTGTGCCTTCCGGGGGCCGAGAAACGTCCTCAGATCGCAGCATTTCGGGATTGGTTCCTGACCGAGATTGAAAAGACCGCACATATTTCGGATGAGTTCGACATTATTCCGATCGAAGAGGTTCCCGGATCATGACCAAAACGCGCGCAACAGCCATCGGTTTTGGGGCCGTACTATTATGGGCTTTGCTGGCGCTTTTGACCGTCGGCTCTGCACCTACACCGCCTTTGCTGCTGAACACGATCTGCTTTTCGATTGGTGGTACACTTGGGTTGATCTGGACAGCCGCAACCGGTGGGTTCAGCGGGTTGAAACAGATCCCCTGGACGACCTACCTGTTCGGTTCATTGGGCCTGTTCGGGTACCACGCATTGTATTTTTCAGCCCTACGCATGGCCCCCGCGGCCGAGGCCGGACTGATTGCCTATCTCTGGCCCCTTCTTATCGTTCTGTTTTCCGGCCTGCTACCGGGCGAGCAGCTTCGCGCTGGTCACTTGATCGGGGCGTGCCTTGGCTTTGCTGGGGCTGCTTTGATCATCACCGGAGGCGGGAGCGCAGGTTTTCAGGCGCAACATCTGCCAGGATACACATTGGCCCTGCTTTGCGCGATGACATGGTCAGGCTATTCAGTTCTGTCACGCAGATTGGGTGATACGCCGACCAGTTCGGTTGCGGTCTTTTGTCTGATGGCTGCGTTGGCTTCGGGTCTGCTGCATCTGGCCATTGAAGACACCGTGCTGCCCGACTCGACACTAGGGTGGGTTTCTGTACTGGCACTTGGCCTTGGGCCCGTTGGGCTGGCCTTTTATGTCTGGGATATCGGGGTGAAGCAGGGTGATATTCAAATGCTCGGGACCTCATCTTACGCGGCCCCGCTATTGTCGACACTTGCTTTGGTGATGGCCGGGATCGCTGCCCCATCCTGGGGGCTGGCGATCGCGGCTTTTCTGATTACCGGCGGGGCCTTGATCGCGGCCCGTTCCAGTTTGAAATCTTAAGCAGACAGTCGCTCGATCTCTTCCTTCAGCTTGAGCTTCTGTTTCTTCAGCTGGGCTATGTGGAGATCATCGATGCCTGGCGAGCGTTGGGCTTGTTCTACTTCTAGACCGAGAGATTCGTGCTTTTTCTTCAGTTCTGTCAGATGTGCGCTCACGCTCATTGCGATCCTCCTTTTATACGTGTCTGTATGTCACGTAAGAAGTTGATCACATCGTTTCCACCCTGTCACGCTGCAGACGCACAGAATCTGAAACAAATCCGACAAAATCGGCTGGACATTGCCGGTCGTCGTCAGAACCCGGGCAGGGCAGCGGCCTTCCGAAGCGCAGCCGATACCGCATCCGTATAGCTTTCGCCGTCTTTTTCGTGACGTTCACCCGCGTGCAGAATCAAAGGTGGGTGGAGGCGAAATGCCGCACGCCCTCCTTTGCGGGCACGCAGAATGATCAGCTCAGCCTCTCGCCCTGTCCGTGGGCTTAGCGGCAACAACTCTACCGATCCCAATTTCCCTTGGCACGCTGCCAGCATGTCGGGCAGTCGATCGGCTTTCTGGATCATGTGCAGGTACCCTTTTTGCGCAAGGCGTCTGGCAGCCACTGCAATCCAGTCGGCCAACTGGGTGTCTTCGCTCAGGGCCACACTTCTTCCAGCATCCTTTGCAGGGCTATGCGCCCCCGCCCGATAATAGGGCGGATTCGCAATGACGTGATCGAACTGGCGCTGCCGAAGCGCCTCGGGCAAAGCGGTCAGGTCGGCTTGGACAACTTCCAGCTCTATCCCGTTGATTTCCGCGTTTCTACGGGCCAATTCCGCATAGGAAGGCTGTAGCTCGATACCTGTCACGTGCAAACCGGGCACTCGTGAGGACAAGCAAAGAATGGCAGCCCCTGCACCGCACCCCAGCTCCAACACAGACTGACCTGCCCTGGCCGGAACGGATGCAGCAAGCAATACCGGGTCTACCCCTGCACGATAACCCGACTGAGGTTGCAGCAACCGGATCCTGCCCCCCAGGAAATCATTGCAGCTGAGTTCACTATCGGAAAACCGGTTCATCGGCCCAGCGGAATTTCATTGTCGCGCATCACACGTTCGGCACGGGTCAGGTCTTCGGCGCGAACCATCAGTCGGCGGGGAAAGATCCCGATCCCACCTTCGAGGATGCTCATATTTACGTCCATCTGAAAGCAGTCTATATCCTCGCCTTCAAGGAGAGCGGATGCAAAGGCCAGGATCGTCGGATCGGTACTGCGCAATAGTTCTTTCATGGGGATGGATGTAAGGGCAAGGCGGGGCGGAAGTCGAGCCTTGTATCAGGAGTGTGATGACCGTCGGCATGATCTCAAAACCGCATGAGCGCCTCGCTGAAATTCTGGCGGGTGAAATGGAGGCTGTGAACACGTTGATCCGCGCCCGGATGGCGTCGGACCATGCCCCACGTATCCCCGAAGTGACCCAGCACCTGGTCGAGGCAGGCGGAAAGCGCCTGCGCCCAATGCTGACATTGGCAGCGGCGCGGCTGTTTCGCTATTCAGGTGAGCACCACGTGCGCCTTGCTGCCACGGTCGAGTTCATCCACACCGCCACCCTTCTGCACGACGACGTTGTGGATGAGAGCGCCCAACGGCGCGGACGCCCGACCGCAAATCTACTTTGGGATAACAAATCCAGCGTGCTGGTCGGTGATTACCTGTTTTCCCGCAGCTTCCAATTGATGGTCGAAACGGGTTCGCTGCGGGTTCTGGATATCTTGGCTAATGCCTCAGCAACCATCGCCGAAGGCGAGGTGCTGCAAATGACCGCGGCAACCGACCTGCGTACAGATGAAAGCGTTTACCTACAGGTCGTGCGCGGCAAGACAGCAGCTTTGTTTTCAGCTGCGACCGAGGTGGGTGGCGTGATCGCCGGTGCATCGGAAGAACAGATCAAAGCTCTGTTCGATTATGGTGACGCATTGGGGATCGCATTCCAGATTGCGGACGACCTGCTGGATTATCAGGGTGACAGCAAGACAACCGGCAAAAATGTGGGCGATGATTTCCGCGAACGAAAGCTGACCCTGCCTGTCATCAAGGCAGTTGCACAGGCCACGCCCGAAGAACGCGCGTTCTGGGAGCGTACGATCGAAAAGGGCCGCCAACAGGAAGGCGATCTGGATCATGCGCTGGGCCTGATGGACAAATACGCAACGCTGGAAGAAACCCGGCAGGACGCATTGGGCTGGGCGAACAAGGCAAAGGCATCTTTGGATGTTCTACCTGATCATGAAATTCGCAGCCTGCTGCGCGAACTGGCCGATTACGTGGTCTCGCGCCTTAGTTAAGCTGCGTCGCGCGGCACCACCAATCAGGATGCGCCGCACCGATCTCATAGGCCGCGAAATGCGCATCTTTCATTGTGGGGTACAGCGCATAACAGGTCGAGCCGGAGCCCGACATGCGCGTTACAAGGGCACGATTGGTCATGTTCAACTCGTCCAGAACCTGCTCGATCTCAGGTGCAACGCCCATGGCAGGTACCTGCAGGTCATTGCGTTGATCACGCAACCACAGGGCACAGACTTCAGCGTCTACAAAATCTGGGACTAACTCAGGCATCGGCGGATTGTCTCTGGACGACAATGCGTTGAAAACGGCATTTGTCGGCACCGGCACATTCGGGTTGACCAAAAGGGCGGGTAAGTGCGGAAGGTTCACCGCCGCCAAACGATCGCCAATGCCTTGCATTCTGATCGCCCGGCTTTCCAGGCAAACGGGCACATCTGCCCCCAGTGACAACGGCAAGTCAGGCGGGACGTCACATCCCTGCCCTGCCAATGTCCAAAGCGTGGCGGCCGCATCCGATGACCCACCCCCTATACCTGCCCCGTGGGGCAGCGACTTGATCAGGTCTACATGCCCGGTCCAGCCGACGCCTTCGGCCGCTTTCCAGACCAGATTACGGTTGTCCGTGGGCACGCCTTCAGCAAACTCCCCAATCACGTCCATAGACAGTTCGGGGCCGGGTGTGAATGTCAATTGATCGCCCAGATCAGCAAAAACCACTAACGAATCCAACAGGTGATAACCGTCCTTACGACATCCGGTCACATGGAGGGTCAGGTTGATCTTGGCGGGCGCAAACGCCTTAATTTCCATTTGCGACTTTCAAAGGTTCCGCACCTTCTTCGGCCAGAACGGCGCTTAGTCCGACTTCGATCTTGCGTCGAATGCGATCCGGGTCAGCCTCGCCATCCGTGTCTTCGGGGTCAACGAAGGACAGAGCCCGTTTCCACTGGAACTCGGCCTCACGCGCTCGTCCAACAGCCCAATAGACGTCCCCCAGATGATCATTGACGACCGGATCAACGGGCATCAGCTCGACCGCGCGCTCCATATGCTCGACCGCTTCTTCGTAACGACCCAGACGGAACAAAACCCAACCCAGACTATCCACGATGTAGCCACTATCCGGGCGGGCCTCGACCGCGCGCTGGATCATGTCCAGCGCTTCATCCAGCTTTTCTTTCCTTTCTACCAAAGAATAGCCCAGATAGTTCAGCACCTGCGGCTGATCCGGATTCAACTCCAGCGCCCGGCGGAAATCGGATTCAGCCTGATCCCACTGCTTCAGCCGCTCGTGGCTTATACCGCGCGCGTAGTGCAGGAACCAATTCCCACCTGCCTGCCTGTCCGTCAAACCAATCGCAGTGTCATAAGAGGCAACCGCAGCCGCATAGTTTTCCTGACGACGTTGAAGATCTGCCAGAGAAACATGGACGCTGGGTAAATCAGGATTTTGCAGCGCCAGGTTTTGCAGAACTTCAATGGCCGCATCGGTTTTTCCGGACTTGTCCAGGATTTCGGCCCGTCCAAGTTCTGCGGCATGGTGGTCATTACTGCCGGCCGGGACCATGCGATAGGCGGCAACAGCCAGATCATACTGTTGCAGCTTATCCAGCAATTCCGCGCTCAGCAGAATGGCGTCCACGTGGTCAGGGCGCAGAAAACTCGCCAGTCGTGCGTAAAGCAGGACGTAGTCAGCCGAAGCCTCGCTGTTCAATGCGGCACCAACGGTAAAGAATATTTCCGCCATTCCATCCAGCGCAGAACCAGCGTGGGTGAACGGAAGCGTCTCGCCCGCAGTCAATTGGCCGGTATAGGCTTCAATGGTCGGATCGCTACCGGAAACAAACACATCGTCCAGAAACTGTATGGCGTCTTCGTTGCGATCCAGCTGTGACAGCACCTCTGCACGGGCCAGCGCGGCCCGACGCGAGAACCGCGCAACCGCGCCGTTGTTATCCTCAAAAATCACCTCGGCACCTTCGAAATCGCCGATAGAGGCCAGTGCCATGGCTTTGTGATACAGCGCAAATTCCCTGAGGCCTTCCTGCGTTGCCACGGCATCGAACTGATCCATGGCCTTTGTCATTTCACCTTGCCCCAGATGGGCCCATGCGATCATCAGCCCATCAACCAAAGGACCGATCCCCTGCGTTTCAGGGTCACGCGCCAGAAGTTCGTCAAACTTGCCGTCTGCGATCAAATTGGCCGAAATCGCCATGCGTGCGGCCTGGCTTGGAATGTTGGCTTCCTCGATCTGCTTTGCAACAGGCAAAGCACGGGCAATTTCCCCCAGCGCAAGGCGGGCGACAACAACGCTTTCCAAGAGCAGCGCGTTTTCCGGATCAAACCTGAGAGCTTGGGCGTAGTATCTTTCCGCCGCAGAATAGTCGCTTTCGTAGATCGCCTGACGCCCGGCCAGATAAGAACCGGCACCCGATTCTGAAAAGGCCGGAACTGCGACCGACGACATGAGCAGCACGGACAATGCCGCGCGACGAACCAGGGAAACCACCGAAATCCTGCCTTGCTATCGTTGACTGACGGTTAAGGTAGGGCTTCGGTCGGCAAGAGGCAATGGCAGAGCCTTCACGACCCTGCCATTACCGGTTTTTTGCTTACATGTTCGGATAGTTTGGTCCGTCGCCACCCTGCGGCGTGGTCCAGGTTATATTCTGGCTTGGATCCTTGATGTCGCAGGTTTTGCAGTGAACGCAGTTCTGGAAGTTGATGACGAATCGCGGACCGTTGTCATCCTCGACCATTTCGTACACGCCTGCCGGGCAATAGCGCTGCGCCGGTTCGTCGAACTTGGGCAGGTTGACCTTGACCGGGATATCCGGGTCCGTCAGGCGCAGGTGGCAGGGCTGGCTTTCCTCGTGATTGGTTGCCGCAAAGGACACGTTGGTCAGACGGTCAAAGGACAGCGTCCCATCGGGCTTGGGATAATCGATCGGCTTGTGCTTGCTGGCTTCCTCAGTCGACTGGGCATCGTTCTTGCCGTGTCCCAGCGTACCAAAGAACGAAAAGCCCAATGTGTTGGTCCACATGTCCAGACCACCCAGCACTAGCGAGGGGATCATGCCCCACTTGGACCACATCGGCTTGACGTTGCGCACCTTCTTCAGGTCCTTGCCAATCGCGCCATTGCGAACATCGGCCTCGTAAGCGGTCAGCTCATCGCCCGAACGGTCAGCATTGATCGCGTCATAGGCGGCCTCGGCGGCAGCCTTGCCCGATAGCATCGCATTGTGGTTGCCCTTGATGCGCGGCACGTTGACCATGCCCGCTGAACAGCCCAGCAGCGCTACGCCCGGCGCCACCAGCTTGGGCATCGACTGAAGACCACCCTCGGTGATCGCACGGGCACCGTATGCCACGCGCTTGCCGCCTTTCAGCAGCTCGGCCACCATCGGGTGATGCTTGAAGCGCTGGAATTCCATATAGGGGTACAGGTGCGGGTTCTTGTAGTTCAGGTGAACCACAAAACCGACATAGACCTGATTGTTTTCAAGATGGTAGATGAACGATCCGCCGCCTGCGTTGCCGCCCAGAGGCCAGCCCATTGTGTGCGTGACCGTACCTTCCTTGTGCTTGGCCGGGTCAATCTCCCAGATCTCTTTCATGCCGACGCCGTATTTCTGCGGCTCTTTGCCGACAGACAGGTCATATTTGGCGATGACTTCCTTGGACAGTGATCCGCGCACACCTTCCGACAGGAAGACGTATTTGCCGTGCAGTTCCATGCCCGGCTCAGTATTGGGGCCATAAGAGCCATCCGCTTCCAGACCAAAGACGCCGGCCACGACGCCTTTGACTTCGCCATTGTCGCCGTAAACCAGCTCGGAACAGGCCATGCCGGGGAAGATTTCCACGCCCAGCTCTTCGGCCTGCTCGGCCATCCAGCGGCAGACATTGCCCATCGACACGATATAGTTGCCATGGTTGTTCATCAGCGGCGGCATCGGGAAGTTGGGGATTCGGATTTTGCCTGCCTCACCCAGCATGTAGAAATTGTCTTCATGCACCGGCACGTTCAGCGGAGCACCTTTTGCCCTCCAATCCGGGATCAAAGCGTCCAGCCCGCAGGGATCGAGAACTGCGCCAGACAGGATATGAGCGCCCACTTCTGAGCCTTTTTCCAACACGACAACATTCAAATCCGCGTCCAACTGTTTCAGTCGAATGGCCGCCGACAGGCCCGCAGGACCTGCGCCTACGATCACCACGTCATATTCCATTGCTTCGCGTTCAATCTCGGCCATCGCGGGCTCCCTAGCTTACTTTCCGAATTGGCGCTGTCACTGCAGGATCTGCGCAATTTTGTTTCACGGCTGATTACATGGTCAGAAAGACTTTGGTCAATCGAAACACGGCGTAACAAGGGCGCTATTCGACACATCAGTCCTCTGGTGCATCACCCATCAGGTATCTGGGACCGCTACCATGGGATTTTGCCCTGTCATCGGGGTTATAAAGCTTGCATTTCGGCAAGCTGAGGCACCCGCATCCGATGCAGCCGTCCAGATTGTCGCGCAATCGCATCAGGGTATCGATTCGCTGGTCCAGATGAGTGCGCAACCGCACGCTTATGGCTTTCCAATCCTGTGGTGTCGGTGTTCGCTTTCCCGGCAAGCCCGACAAGACCTCGCGAATTTCAGGCAAGGTCAGGCCGAACTGCTGCGCGATCATGACAAAGCTCAGCCGCCGGATATCTGCCCGCTGGTAACGTCGCTGCCCACCCGCATTGCGCCAGGGCGCAATCAAACCCTGTGCTTCGTAATACCGTATCGCTGAAACGGCCAACCCCGTACGTCGGGCCAATGCCCCGATTGCCAACCCTTCTGAAACAGCCATGTCACCCTCGAAGAAATACCTTGACCTAAAGTTAGGTTTATAAATTACGGTGAGTCGAAACAAGCCAAAAAGGAGATCCCATGATGGCAACGCTTGAGCATACCAATTTCACTGTCAGCGATCCACAGGCCTCGGCCGCCTGGATGCAGCAGGTCTTTGGCTGGAAAACACGGTGGGAAGGACCCGCAATATCAGGCGGATATACAGTGCATGTCGGATCGGCCCACACCTATCTTGCGCTTTACAAACCCGATGCGCCGAAACCATTGGTCGAAAGCAGCTACGATGTCGTCGGCGGGCTGAACCATGTTGGTGTTCTGGTCGAAGATATCGACGCAACCGAGGTCAAGGTGCGCAAGGCCGGGTTCGAACCCCATAATCATGCCGATTACGAACCGGGGCGTCGGTTCTATTTCAGGGATGACAACGGCATCGAGTTTGAAGTGGTTCAATATGATTGAGATGCTGTGGCTCTGCACGCCTTCGAGGCGATGGTGCAAGGGCGGGCAACCGGACCATCGCCACAGGCCAAACCCGAAACAATCCAGACGGCACGATGTTGCGAATTGATCGCTGCACCTGCTGACACCTCTTGCAATTCACGTGGTATTTGGGTCAGGTAATCGTCAACCTAGGACTCGCCCCGACGCTTCTGTGCGGCGGGGCGAGTCAGTTTATGCGTGGACGTAGAGAGTATGGAAAAGATCCCTATGACGCCTGCGGGCAATGCCGCACTCGCAGCTGAGCTGAAGAACCTCAAATCCGTTGAACGCCCTGCGATCATCGAAGCCATCGCATCGGCGCGTGAACTTGGCGACCTGAAAGAAAATGCCGAATACCATTCAGCCCGCGAAAAGCAGGGGTTTATCGAAGGCCGCATTAAAGAACTGGAAGGTATCCTGTCGCTGGCGGATGTAATTGATCCAACAAAACTGTCCGGCGCAGTCAAATTTGGCGCAAAGGTTACTTTGGTTGACGAAGATACCGACGAAGAAAAGACGTGGCAAATCGTCGGTGAATATGAAGCCAATATCGAAGCCGGCCTTTTGAATATCAAATCCCCCATCGCCCGCGCCCTGATCGGCAAGGACGAAGGTGACAGCGTCGAGGTGCGCACCCCTGGCGGCGTGCGTTCTTATGAAATTCTGAGTATCAAGTACGCCTGACCGGAGCGCATGTAATGTCGGGGCCCAAACCTGACCCGGAAACTGAAAGACCGACTTCGCTGGGCATCTATGACCGCCCAAAGGCACCGTCTGTCACCGAGATTGAGATTGCCGCACTGGTGCTCAGCCTAATTTGGCTGGTGGTGTCGGTTGTTTTTCTGGTGTTGCCAGATAAGGCGCAAAGCGGTGGTTTTGTTGTCACCTTTCTGGCCGTTTTCATGCCTGTGGCGATGATCTGGGTCGCGGCCACTGCCATGCGTGCCAGCCGCGTGATGCGCGAGGAAAGCGCGCGGCTGCAAACTGCGATTGATGCGATCCGTCAGGCTTATGTGGCGCAGCAGCAGCGCGCATCCAGCACCTACGAACCGGCAGTGGCCAAGAAACTGGATGAGATCGCAGCCGCGACGCGGAAAACCGAAAGCACGCTGGCAACATTTTCGACCAAGCGCACAACGCCCCCTTATGCCCCGGCAAAACCACTCGTTGCGGGTGCTCAGACCTCGCTTGAACTGGGCACATCTGCGGAAGAAATTGCGCCACCGCTGAGCACCGATATCTTTATCCGCGCCTTGAATTTTCCGGAAACTCAGAATGACACCGAAGGGTTCAACGCCCTGCGCGTGGCGCTGAAAGACCGCAAGACGGCACAGATCGTGCAAGCATCGCAGGATGTTCTTACACTGCTCAGCCAGGAAGGCATCTATATGGACGACTTGCGCCCTGACATGGCCCGGCCCGAAATCTGGCGCCAGTTCGCGCAGGGCGCGCGGGGTCGCGCCGTTGCCGCGCTGGGGGGTGTACGAGACAGGTCCTCGCTGGCACTGACAGCTGCGCGGATGAAACAGGATCCGATTTTCCGCGACGCCGCCCACCATTTTCTCCGCCGCTTCGACAAGATGATGGCCGAGTTCGAGCCCACCGCAAGCGATGCAGAACTGAGCGCTTTGGGTGAGACCCGCACGGCGCGGGCGTTCATGTTGCTGGGGCGCGTGGCCGGGACGTTTGATTAGTCCGATTTGACGACCCAAGACATCTTGGTCGCGCTGCTGAAACCAAACACGTAACTTAAAGGTCCGGTTTTTTCTTCACCCACAGGCCGAAATCCTTCGCGCTCATATAAAGCGCGGGCGCGGGGGTTTGTGTCGATAACGTCAAGCTGAACGACTGACATGTTTTGTTTCCGCGCCTCACGCTTAACGGCATCCAGCAAGGCCGTACCAACGCCTTTGCCACGCGAGCCCGCGGCCACAAATATGCCATCCATCTGAAACACGCCGGGTTTCAGTTCGCGCTCCAAAATGCTGAGGATGAGGGCGCGCCAAATGGCCCCAAACCAGCCATAGACCTTTGCTAGGTCTGACATTCTGCCTCCGGCCAATGCACCATCGCGTGTCTTGAAACCTGCAAGCCCCAAAACCCGGTCTTCCTTGTCCCGTGCAACCAGCGCATAATCCGGGTTCAACGAAGTTTCGAAGAAAGCCAGCCCCTTTTCATCCGGGCCCATGACTTTATTCAGTTTCGCCGAAAATGCCTGCCAGAACAGGGTCGCCACCAGTGGGCGTTCAGCATCAGAAAAACCGCGTGAGACCGTGATTTTCACAATCCGAAACTTCCATACGGTATGAAGCGAACCATATCCCCGGGTTGGATGTGCCGAGCTCCATCTTCAATTTCGACCAGCCCTTCGGCCCAGCTGAGCCCGCTGATCCTGCCCGATCCTTCTGACTTGAAGACTTCAACCCGGCCTTCCCGTATGCGCGCGCGCAGGTATTCGCGGCGGCCCGGTTTCTTGCGCTTTTCAAAGGCCGCGGGAACTTCGAACCCTTGCGGTTCGATCCAGCCTTCGCCAGACATCAGGCCCAGCGCCGGTCGCGCAAAGATCAAGGTGCAGACCAAGGCGGCAACGGGATTGCCGGGCAGTCCAAAGACAGGGGTTCCGGACCACAACCCCAAAGCCAGAGGGCGACCGGGTTTCAAGGCGATCCTCCAGTGTTGCATCGCCCCCGCCTGGCGCAGCAAGGCAGATACGTGGTCTTCGTCACCAGCAGATGCGCCACCACTCGTCAGTATCACATCTGCCTGTTCCGCAGCCTGATCCAGCCGTTCCCGCAGGGCGTCCCGATCATCTGAAACACGCCCCATATCCACAGGTATAAACCCCAGCCTTTCGACCAGAGACAACAGCATCGGGCGGTTGGCGTCGAATATCTGACCCGGTCCGGCGCGCGCTCCGGCGTCGATCAGTTCATCGCCGGTCGATACCACGGCGACACGCAGCGGCTTGCGCACATTCACCTCGGCAATGCCCAAAGCGGTGAGTAACGCAAGATCAGCCGGTGTCAATCGGCGTCCTGTAGGCAGGGCCAGATCGCCTGCGGCCACATCCTCGCCCGCTTGCCTGGTATTTGCCCCCTTTTTCAGCGGACCATGGAACGCGATATGCCCGTCTTTAACTGTGACATCTTCTTCCAGAATAACCGTATCCACCCCGTCAGGCAGCGCCGCACCCGTCAGAACGCGCAATGCCTGGCCCACGGGAACGTCACCTTCAAACGGGATACCGGCTGCTGCGCGCCCATCGACCAGCGGCAGGATCTGTGGCCCATCTGAAACCGGACCAGCGAACCCGAACCCATCCACGGCTGTATTCGGTTGCGGCGGGTTGGAACGTTGGGCTGTAACATCTTCTGCCAGAATGCGCCCACTCGCCTTATTCAGCGCGACCGTGTCAACCGAGGTAATCGGATGCAACCTGTCGCGCAAATAGGCCAAGGCGTCATCAACCGGCGTCCACTCCACACCCGCTGGCAGCGCAAAACAATCGTTGCGCAACGGTGGCGGGGCTATGTTCGGCTTGTTCTGTGTAACACCCAATATCCAGCCTTCCTCTGCCGCAGAAACATCTAATTGCGCATTCAACTCCTGCTCTGTCAAACGCGACAGAGTCAAGGCGACCTGTTCGACTTGCCAAGCATCCTTGATCCGCCCATCTGGTTGCGCTCCCAAGGTGAGCGACGGCCAGATCTCCACAAAGGCGACGGGTTTATCCAACGGCTCGAACGGCCAGACCGCGACTTGTCCGGCAAAGCGATGGCGGAGCCTGCTTAGGACTGGAAGCCCCATCATCACCTGCCCACCGACCGCGCCTGCACCCGCCATCTGCCAGCAGGTGAAACTGCCTTTTGCCGAGGCTTCAACCGCACGACGGTCGGAAAACGGATTGGAATAGCCCGTCTTGGTTCGCGGCAAACCATCAATTTCGCGCCCAAGGCCATTCATCCAAAATGGGCCTCTTCCTCCGAATTGTCGATTGATCCGGCCTGCCAAGTCGAAACGATTGTTCGTTTTCGGACCGTCCTCGACATGCTGTTCGAACCAATCCCACAAGACCAAGGGGTCATCCGTTCCGGTCATCGCGCGGGCAAAACCCTTCGGGTATCCAAAAGGGAAGTCAAACCCCAGAAATAGGCGTCGGCCTGCTTTCAGTTCGGTGTGGATCAGGGCATCCAGCCACGCCTCGGCAAGCGCCCGGTTGCGTAGGTATTCAGGTCCCTGTGCCCGCCCTTCACGCGCAATACAGACCCAGATCGCGTCTTTGCGCGGTGTTGGCCCGGTGTCATTTCCACCAGACCAGTCCACCATGGCAAAGGTCTGGAACAGGGTCACAAACCGACCTCATCCAATATGAAGTCCGCGATCCTGACTGTATCATTCAAGTCGAAAACCGGGCAATCCAGTTCCAGCGCCGTGTCGCTGGCAACGGCTCGAACGGTATCGTTTTCAATCGCGATCAAAGGGTTTCCCGCCTCGGCGCGAAACGCCTCGATCTTTGGGTGACCTTCCCGCTTGAAGCCTTCGACCAGCACCAGATCAACCGGAGAAAGCCGCGCCAGCAATTCGGCCAAAGTTGGCTCGGGCGCACCGCGCAGCTCTTGCATCAAGGCGACGCGCTGCCCCGACGCAAGCAACACCTCGCTGGCACCAGCAACGCGGTGACGATGACTGTCCGTGCCCGGCTGGTCCACATCGACGCCGTGATGCGCATGTTTGACAGTTGAGACGGTAAAACCCCGCCCCGTGATCTCGGTCACCAGCCGTTCCATCAGCCCGGTTTTGCCTGCGTTTTTCCAGCCAGTGACACCGTAGACTCTCATACCTGCTCCAACAGTGTCCGGGCGCGGTCCAAATCGTCAGGTGTATTGACGTTGAAGAACGGATCAAACGGGTCAGCCTGGAACATAGCCTCGCGTCCGTCATGTTTATCAGTCCACAGCACGACCTTGCGCAACCCGTCCGTCAGAGCCGCCCGCAGATCATCGCGCAGAGCCACAGGCCAGAGCCCAAAGGTCGGGTGCCGGTTGACCCGCCTGCCCCCTCCGGATTTCAGCGCTTCGTCGCCCGTTCGCGGAGTAGTGGCCAAGACCAGAGGATGCACCTGCCCCTCTGCCGCCTCTTGCAGGCGCGCCACCAAATCACGCGGGAAGAACGGTGTATCTGCGGCAGCCGTTACGATACTGTCGGCCCCCTGATCTGCCGCCCAGTCGAGCCCCGCCAGAACACCGGCCAAAGGGCCAGCGAAGCCTTCAATCGTGTCAGGCAGAACGGGTAGCGTCAAATCGCTGAAACGCTCGGGGTCACCATTTGCGTTCAGGGCCAAACCACCGACTTGAGGAGACAGCCGATCAACGACATGGGACAGCAGGCTCCGCCCGCCAATCTGCAATAAACCTTTGTCACCACCACCCATCCGGGTGGCCTGCCCGCCTGCGAGGATGACGCCGAGAGGTTTTTTGTTTTCATCACTCATTGGCTACTCTTCCGCCGGTGTTTCCTGTCTTCGGCCACAACCGTCGACGGGTCCACATCGCGAACCAACCGTTCCTCACCGGAAAGACAAACAAAGCGCTGTCCGCGCATCCGGCCGATCAGCGTAAGGCCGAGCTCACGCGCGATCTCGACACCCCAGGCGGTGAAGCCGGAACGGGACGCCAACACAGGAATACCCATCATCGCCGTTTTGATCACCATCTCGGATGTCAGGCGACCGGTGGTATAGAGGATCTTGTCCTCTGCCGTCGCCCCCTCGGACAGCATCCAGCCTGCGATCTTGTCGACGGCATTATGGCGACCCACGTCTTCCATATAAACCAGCGGACGGTTTTCGCGGCACAATACAGTCCCATGAATTGCCCCGGCCTCAAGATAAAGCGACGGGGTGCGATTGATCTTGGCAGCCAGTTCGTAAAGCCACGAGGTACGCACCTGCACTTGCGGCAGCTGAACGCCCTCAAGACCCTCCATCATGTCCCCGAACACCGTTCCCACAGCGCAGCCACTGGTGCGCGTCTTTTTCTTCAGCTTGTCCTCGTACGAAGTCGCGCGTGCGGTGCGGACAACAACGGCTTCAAGATCATCGTCGTAATCGACACGGGTAATCTCATCATCAGCCAGCAACATGCCCTGATTTCGCAGAAAACCCAGCGCCAGGTATTCGGGATAGTCGCCAATGGTCATCGCCGTCACAATTTCCTGCGCGTTGAGGAAGATCGTCAGTGGGCGCTCTTCGACTACTGAAATCTGGCTGACCTCGCCATTCTGGTCCACGCCCTCGACCGCACGGGTCAGGCGGGCCGCGCCCGGATCAGGAGCGATTACATAGTCTGACACGTCGGTTTCGGTGACCAATTGCAACCCCTCCACAAGACCGATACTGCTGCTGGCGTCACCATAGGATTTAGCCATGGCCTCTGCCACATCCAAGTCATACTTCTGGAAAGGTTTTCGCGACGGCACGCCGTTTGTCTTCGTGGCTGTGCCTTTTGGCCTGTTGTTTGGTGTCTTCGCGACAGAAGCCGGGTTGAATATCGTGCAGACCATTGCCTTCTCCGTCACCGTTTTTGCTGGCGCGGCGCAGTTCACAGCTCTGCAACTTCTGCAGGATGAAACGCCTACAATCATCGTTTTGATTTCGGCGCTGGCAGTGAACCTGCGGGTTGCGATGTATTCCGCATCGCTGACGCCGTTCTTGGGTGCCGCCCCCTTGTGGCAAAGAGCATGTGCGGCTTACCTGATCGTGGATCAGTCTTACGCCTGTTCAATCGCGCAGTTCGAAAAAGAGCCTGATCTAACGATCCCCCAGCGAATGGCCTATTTCCTGGGTTCGGTCACTCCGATCACACCGCTGTGGGTTCTGGGAACCTGTCTGGGTGCCGTGCTGGGCGCTCAGATCCCAGAGAGTTGGGCGCTGGACTTTGCCCTGCCGATCACCTTTCTGGCGATGATCGGACCAATGATGCGTACGCTGGCCCATGTCATCGCCGCCCTGGTCGCCATTGTCGTTGCCCTGCTGACCGTGAGTGTGCCGTTCAATCTGGGCCTGCTGATCGCAGGCGCGGCAGGGATGATGGCCGGCGCGCAGGCGGAATTGATGCTAAAGCGGAACACGCCATGAACCAGATCGATCAGACAACAATATGGATCATCATCGTGGGTCTTGCGGTGGGCAGCTATGCTTTGCGCTTTACCTTTATCGGTCTCGTCGGTGATCGCCCAATGCCGCCCTGGTTGTTACGTCACCTTCGATATACAGCCGTGGCCATCCTGCCCGCACTGATCGCGCCGCTGGTGGTTTGGCCTGCGGCCACCGAAGGACAACCGGATATACCCCGTATGTCGGCCGCAGCGGTTGCATTGTCTGTGGGCATTCTAACCAAGAACGTGCTGGCGGCCATTTTTACCGGGGCGGCAACACTTTACACATTGCTGTATCTAGTTGGATGAAGCCGCGTCCAGCTGGTTCAGCCGCGCATTGTTGAACGCCAGTCCCTTTTGCAGGTCCGCGTCGTCGTTTTCACGGTATTCCGCCGTTTGAACACCTTGCAACGCTCCAAACTGATCCGACAGTTTGACCGGATAGAATGTAGTCGTGATCTGTTCGAACCCCGGAACCTGCTGCAACAGTTGCGAAGTAGAGTTCGCACAGAAAGCACCAGCCACCGGGCCCATCTGCTTGGCCAGTTGCAATGCGATTTCGGCCTGCTGCGGAGAGACCTCGATCGTCTGGATGCGCGCATAATGTGTTTCGCGGGCGTGGCTGCTGCGATACGCACGTTCGACATTCGGAGTGATTCCGTACAGCACGTCGTTCCTGATCGGTACAACATCCGCCCGGAACGATCCTGCCGGGTCGAAAATAACCCGCTCACTGCCACTGATCATCAGCGACGTATGCGCACCCGAACCGGTCCGGGTGCTGATCATCGTGTACAAGGTCAGGGTCGATGGCCCCGGATCGCGATAGGAGCGGGACGTGATTTCAGTCTGATCCGCTTGCGGGCGCTGTGATGCAGCGCAACCAGCCAACGTTGCGGCCACAAGGCACGCAGTCAATATCCTGAGCAAAGCCGCCCCCGAGTTGCTTACGAGGCGAAAACTGCCAGGAACAGGCACAACAAGGCGATTGCAACCACACACCAGGTGGTGGCTTTGATGAAACCGTTGAAAGTTTTGGTTTGAACATCGATGTTCATTTCGCCGTGCTTGTATTCAGCCATGAGTCTCAGAATCCCAATTCGCGTGTTTGACTTGTTGGATAATGGAAAACAAAACGCCTGTCACCACGTCATTCGCGCGCAGGGCGCGCTTACTTGAGGACCGAGCATCCGGGATAACCGAACCCCCATCGCCAGGGCAGGCCGCTGCACGGCCCGCCACCGAAACGAACCGCCCCATACATGGCATCCGCGGTGATCGCGTGAATGGTGCGGATCTGGTCAGGTTCCATATCATAGCGATCCGCGTATTCGTCGGCATACAGATCTCCATGCGCCGCAACACAGGCATGCAGGGCATCATCCGCCGCCAAACGCGCGTCATAGCTTTCCTCGGCCGAATCCGCGCCGTCGGCATTGTGATATGCCCGGTCGTGGATCACACAACAGTTTTCCCAAGGCGGATGTTCTTCAAAAAGCTCGCCAACCTGCGGGAACTGCTTTGCCACCCAGCGCCAGCTTGCGGACAACCCACCCGAACACCCGTCTGTTTCGAATGGTTGCAGCTCGGCGCTTTCGCTCTGGTCCATCAAGGCGCGATGGGCAGGCATTTCGAACCGGCGCATCAAGTCCTGTGCCAAGGCGGCGTGCGGAATAACGAGCAACAGCAGCGAAAGATTAAGGGCTTTCATCGCGCATCGCCTTGGTGTCGACCTGCAATCCGAAAGTCGTGGCCAACCACAACATCAGCCGCTCTGCTGGTCCCATTTCAGCACGCACGCGCAGAACCTCATTGGCCATGGCCGGGCGGTCGGTGATCAGACCATCAACACCCATAGACGCCATTTTGGACATTTGCAGCGGATCGTTCACTGTCCAGACATAGATATCCTTACCGGCATCGTGAACCTTTCGGATCAGGCCCGGCGTTGCCATCCCAGCATTGATAGCGACAAACTCGCCCTCCAACCCCGACAGATCACCAATGGCTGTGGCCGCCAATACACCCGAACGCCAGTCCGGGCGCAGTTTCTTCATCTTTTGGACGGCCGGATATTTCAACGACATGGTGGCGACCTCGTCCTGCATCTCCAACTCTTCCACCAGATTGATCACCCGGTTTTCCAGATCAATATCATGGCCATAGTATTTCAGTTCGATAAGAACCCTGGACTTGCCTTTGGCCGCCTCCAGCACATCACGCAGAGTTGGCGTTCGTTCCGAGGCGTATTCCGGATCAAACCAGCTGCCGATGTCGATATCTGCCACATCCGCCATCGTTGCATCCCAGACCTTCAGGTTAACACCCGCCAGCTTCATGAAATCGCTGTCATGGGCCACGATGATCACATCATCCGCAGATTCCTGAACGTCGATTTCAACCCAATCCGCGCCGTCCTCGATGGCTTTCAGAACCGAGGCCATCGTGTTTTCCGGCCGCAAGGCCGCTGCACCCCGGTGGCCAATGACCTCGGCATGATCCGGGGCCTGCACACGTTCCAGCAGACTTTGACCTGACCAAAGGCCAATAACCAACGCGGCAAGGGATGCGCCCACTGTCACAAATACAGGCGCCCGAATTTTCCGGGGTTCTGGGTGGGCGATCTTTTTTGCGTCAATATCGAAAAACCCGTCCAACAAGACGGCCAACGCGCCCAGCGCCGTTGCCGCCAGAACCAGCCCCGCCAATGACCACAGCCCTGCGACGACAAAACTGAAGGTCAGGGCCAGCTTGAGGTTGCTGCCGTCCTGCACGGGTACGAAAGTAAACAAAAGGCTGGCCACTGCGGCAATCAAAGCGGCGATGACAAGGCGCATCCCCAGCCAAAGGGCAAGTTCGATCTTCAACCGCCCGCGCCTGCCTTCCATCTTCTGCGCACTTTGGGCAAACGCCGTTCGGGGCGCAGTTCGTTCGAAAAGGACCAAATGCAGGGCCAGCGCCCAGGCGGACAGGCGACGGATCAAAAGCCACGCCAGTACAAGAACAACCACTCCGATCAGAAGAACCGCCACCTTGAAGGCGGGGGGGCGGAAGGTCAGGTAATAGTTGATGTCGTATTCAGTCAGCGTCCACCAAGCGATCAGGCCAGCGACAGCCACGAATGGCAGGGCAAGCAACAGGACACGCAGGATGAAACGCACGGCAAATCCGAACAACGCCGGGAAACGGGACAGGATCAACGCGAGCGCCGCACTGCCAGCGCGCCAGGGATCTTGTTCGCCCATACGCAGCGACCCGGCCATGACCGAGAACACAAAGACCTCGGCCAGCAGAAACAGGCTCAGAACTACAACAGACGAGATAAACCCGACCGGAGACAGCAGGAACATGGCAATGTCCTGATCCGTCAAGGCCGTCTGGTCAGACAGAGAGACTGCCAGATTGACCGTCAGTGCCACCCCTGGCGCAATCAGCGCAACAAGCAGTAATCGCACAGCGATATAAATTGGCACAAAAACCCGACGCCGGGCCCAAGCCCCCGCGTAGGCATGTGTTACGGCATGGAAATATCTGTTCACGCGGTCGCCTCCGAACTGATACATTCATTCAAAGGCGCGCAAACGTGAATTGCAAGTCAGCTGTCTTTCAGGTCCGCAGCCAGGCGGAACCCGATGCGGTTGGCTGGCTTGTCTTCAACCGATTTGGGAAGCGCACGCAACATCACGTTCAACTGGCTGACATGTTGCACCAGTTGCGTGCGGGCTCCGGTCCCGTCGGACCCGTAAAAGGTTATCATGTCGGGGTCGAAATAACCCATCCCCTCGATCCGCATCACGCCTGCATCGCCGCCAGTGAAACCCATGGCGACCTCATGATCGCCGTCCAATGTCTGTTCGAAATTCTGGATATACAGGATTAGCCGCTCGTAGGCCCATTGTGCGGGGCTTTTGCTGGCCACCGGTTTTTTCAACGTCTCTGGCAGTTTTTTGGTTCCGGATTCCGCTTTTGGATCAGCGTGCACCTCGTAACATCTTGGCAACGCTGCGGCTTCTGCGGCCTCGGCCGAGGTTTCGATCTGGTCCTGCATTCGTCTACCCTTTGCGCTGATACAGCCATGCCCCGTCCGCGCGTTGCGTCCGGGTTACTGCACCAATGTGGTAGAGGTGATTTACATGTGCAACCGCCTCAACCAGCGCAAGGCCATACTCACCCTCTTGGATTGTACGTTTGAACAGCGGCATAAAGCAGTCAGCGGCAGATTTGGGCTGATCCAGATGATCCAGCAACCGTTCCAGCGCGCCATGGTGGTTGTCAATCAACTGCTTCATGCGCAACGGCAGACCGGTGAAGGGCAATTTGTGCCCGCCTAAAACCAGATGATCGGGACGGGCGAGTACCTGAAGCCTCTCACAGGCCTCCATCCATCCTGACACCGGATCTGCCATGGGTTCGGTCGCATAGACACCCAGATTGGGACTGATTGAACTGAGGATCTGATCACCGCTGAGTACCAGATTGTCATCGCGGCTCCAGAAGGTGGCGTGTTCCGGCGCATGGCCATTGCCCATATGAACGTCCCAGTCACGTCCACCCATACGGATCACGTCACCCTGCTTGATCCCGGTAAAACCCAGCGGCATGGGATAGACCGTGTCGGCAAAATTAAAGGGCCGGTCCGCCATCCGTTTGTTCAGAACATCGGATGCCATCCCCGCACTGCGATAGAATTCCAGCGTTTCTTGCGGCCAGGTTTCCTGCACATCCAGCGTCAGCATCCGCGCAAACAGCCACGAGGTGCGGCTTGTCACCAGCTCGGCGCCGTGTTCCGTCTGAAACCATCCGGCATTGCCAACATGGTCGGGATGATGGTGAGTCACCACCACCCTCCTGATCGGCTTGCCTGCAAGTGGCCCGGCCATCAACGCTTCCAAGATGCGCCGCGTCTTGTTCGAGGACAGCCCCGTATCGATCACGGTCCAGCTGTCGCCATCGTCCAGAGCGTAGATGTTTACATGGTCCAGCGCCATCGGCAGGGGCAGGCGCATCCAGAGAACACCTTGGGCAATCTCGGTGGCTGCGCCCTGCGCGGGCGGTTCAGCCCACGGATATCTGATCCCCAAGACGTGATCCCCATCCATCAGGCTGCAAACTCGTCCGTGCTCAGCGCGAAAAGGTCATCCGCCCCGTTCTGCGCCCGCGCCAAAAGGCCCGAATGTTCGGGCAACAGGGCGTTGATATAATATCGCGCCAGTTTCGCCCGCGGTCCCTCTGGGTCGGCAAGGGCTGCGGTCAGGTGATAATGCCCGCCCAGCACCCGGGCAAAAGCCTGCAAATAAGCAACTGCGCCTGCAAAGCGGTTATTCAAATCGTCCTGTGCGACCAGCCACTCTGTCGCCTCGCGCAGTGTTTCGGTGGCTTCCCAGACCGGACCCGCCAGATCAGGCAGCATTGCACGGGCGCGTTCGGCCTGGTCTTCGATCTCATCCAGCAAGTTCGAAGCAGCCTCGCCCCCGTCCATCATCTTCCGCGCAACAAGGTCCATCGCCTGAATACCGTTGGTGCCCTCGTAGATCGCGGTGACACGCGCATCGCGATAGAACTGTGCCGCGCCGGTTTCCTCAATATATCCCATGCCACCATGCACCTGGACCCCGGTTTCAGCCACACGCATCCCGGTCTGAGTACCAAACGCCTTGCTGATCGGCGTCAACAGCGCGGCCCGCGCAGCCCAATCGGCGTCACCAGTGGCCTCTGCCATATCGATCGCGACCGCATTAGCCAACAGGATCGCGCGCGCGGCATAAACATCAGCACGCATATCCAAAAGCATGCGGCGCACATCCGCATGATCGATGATCGTCCCGGACGGCGTTTTGCCTTGTTTCCGTTCCAGGGCATAGGCCAACGCGTGCTGGTATGCACCTTCGGCCACGCCCACGCCCTGTCCGCCAACACCAAGACGCGCATTGTTCATCATGGTAAACATGGCAGCCATACCGCCATGTTCGGCACCCACCAGCCAGCCTTTGGCTCTGTCATATTGCATCACGCAGGTGGGCGATCCGTGCAAACCCATCTTGTGTTCCAGCGAAACCACTTTTAGATCATTGGCCGCGCCCGGGTCACCATTTGCGTCAGGCAGGAATTTAGGGACAAGGAACAATGAAATCCCTTTGGTGCCGGGCACTCCATCGGGAAGGCGAGCCAGTACCAGATGGCAGACATTCTCGGTAAAATCGGTATCGCCCCACGAGATGAATATCTTTTGACCGGTGATCGAATATGTCCCGTCACCGTTCGGCTCAGCCTTCGCAGACAGCGCGCCAACATCCGATCCGGCCTGAGCTTCGGTCAGGTTCATGGTGCCCGACCATTCCCCCGTCATCATCTTAGGCAGATACAGCGCTTTCAATTCGTCGCTGGCGTGATGCTCCAACGCCTCAATCTGGCCCTGAGACATAAGCGGCGCAAGTTGAAGCGACAGGCAAGCGGCACTCATCATCTCGTTGACCGCCGTGGTGATCGTCATAGGTAGCCCCATCCCCCCGTATTCAGGATTGCCACTGATCCCGATCCAGCCACCTTCGGCAATTGCCTTCCAACCGTCTGCATATCCCGGAGAAGTTCGCAGCACGCCATTTTCAAGTCGTGCAGGTTCCAGATCACCGGGGCGCTGTAGAGGGGCCATCACCTCTTCGCACATTTTTCCAGCTTCGGTCAGGATCGCACTGACCACATCCCCGCTGGCATCAGCAAATTTATCCGTCGCAGCGACCTGGTCGAACCCGACCACATGGTCCAGCAGGAACTGGTAATCTGAAATTGGGGTGCGATAGGGCATGATCACTCTCGAAGGCTAACAATTCAGAACATATCGGCAGGCTTGGAATTGTGGGCAAGCGCCGGTAAGCGTATGAGCTTGGATCAATTACCTACTGTCCCCTATGTTTCAAGCAACCAAAACGCGGCGTCACCAGTTATGATCTCAACCGGCACTCAGGAATTGACGGCGGATCCCGGCGGTATCGCGCGGGCTGCAGATATGTTGCGACAGGGCCTTCTGGTCGCCTTCCCGACCGAGACCGTCTATGGCCTGGGCGGCGATGCACGCAACGGGCAGGCGGTGGCGTCGATCTACGAGGCCAAGGGGCGGCCCAGTTTCAATCCGCTGATCGCACATGTCGCTTCGGTCGCCGCGGCGCAACGGTATGTGCAATGGTCAGATCAGGCCGAGCATCTGGCGCAGGCCTTTTGGCCCGGTCCGCTTACCTTGGTTTTGCCCTTGCGCGAAGGGCACGGGATTTCATCGCTGGTGACGGCAGGTTTGGATACGTTGGCCGTGCGCGTTCCGGCACATCCGACAGCGCACGCGCTGCTGGCCGAATTTGATGGCCCGGTTGCTGCGCCATCTGCAAACCCGTCGGGTCAGATCAGTCCGACCAAGGCAAGTCATGTCTGGTCAGGTCTTGGCGGCAAGATCGCGGCTGTTCTGGATGACGGGCCGTGCGGTGTCGGGCTTGAATCCACCATCATCGGTCTGGCTGGGGAACCCGCGCTTTTGCGTCCAGGTGGCATCGCGCTGGAGCAAATCGAAGAGACGCTGAAAACACACCTACATCTGCATCAATCCGGTGACCTTCTGACCGCCCCCGGCCAGTTGCAATCGCATTATGCGCCGGATGCTCCGGTCCGTTTGAATGCCGAAACCCGTCAGGGTGATGAGGTGTTGCTGGGATTTGGACAGGTTGAGTGCGACCTGAACTTGTCCGCCATTGGCGACCTGACCGAAGCGGCGGCAAATCTGTTTGCGTTTCTGCATCAACTGAACGAAACCGGGCGACCGATTGCCGTTTCTCCGATCCCAGGCACGGCATTGGGGGCGGCAATCAATGACCGGCTGCGGCGCGCTGCAGCACCTCGCGACAGCTGATCAGGCCCGCCCTGCGCTGGCAGAAAGGGTCAGCGGGTCCACGCCCAAAGTAGCCAACGCTGCCTCCCATTTCGCATCATCGGGCACATCGAAAACAAGCTTGGGTGTCGCGTCGGTGGTCAGCCAACCGTTCATGGCAATTTCATCCTCAAGCTGACCGGGCCCCCAGCCGGAATAACCCAGCGCCAGCATCGAGTTCAGCGGCCCGCTGCCTGACGCCAAATCCTCGAGCACATCAAGTGTCGCCGTCATGCTGAAGTCCTCAGAAATCTGCATTGAATGCAGGTTGGCCTCGTAATCGGCGCTGTGAAGGACAAAGCCGCGCGACATCTCGACCGGCCCACCGAAATGCACAAGGCGCTCTCCGACAATCGGAATACGGCAGGCGATGTTCAGTTGACCCAGCAAGGTCTTTATCCGCAGGTCCGAGGGCTTGTTCACAATCAAACCCATGGCTCCATCGTCGCCGTGGCTGCACACATACACCACCGAATGGTCGAATCGCGGATCCCCCATACCGGGCATCGCAATCAACAGTTTTCCGGTCAGGTCCATGGGCCGCCATCTCTTTCTCAGAACACCTCAACAATGGCCCCGCAGCATGTCTATTGGCAAGAGAACAACGGGTATTTTGGCGGATTTCATCCCAGTGAACAGAACGTGACTTGGAATCCGGGCCAACGCCGCGCATTTAAGAGGGATGAAGATGTCGATGAAACACACTGCTGTCGCCGCACTTGCTTGCCTGCATCTGTCCGCCCCGGTTGCCGCACAGGGTCTGGATGGTGTCGTTCAGCTGGATGTTCTGGATGGTGGCCGGACTGCAAACGGCACTTATCTTACCGCCTTAAAGCTGACGCTCGAGGATGGTTGGAAAACCTACTGGCGCGCGCCCGGAGACGCTGGCATCCCGCCGGAAATCAACTGGAAACGGTCAAGCAATGTCGGGCGGATTGAGATCACATGGCCTGCCCCCGATGTCTTTGATCAGAACGGGTTGCAGTCGATCGGTTACAAGAACCAACTGGTCCTTCCTATTGAGATTACGCCGCGCAACCCTGCCAAGCCGGTCCGATTGCAGGGCGAAATGGATCTGGGCGTCTGCAAAGACGTTTGTATTCCGGAACGTCTGGGCTTTGACCACACGCTCGACGCCAATGCCGGGCGCCATCCCGCGATTGCCGCGGCACTGGCGCAACGTCCCTATTCCGCGCAGGAAGCTCGCGTGTCCAGTGCCACGTGTCGTCTGACGCCAACGAAAGATGGTATGCGTATCGAAGCACGAGTGACCATGCCATCGGCAGGTGGTCATGAAGTTGCTGTGATCGAACCCGGCAATCCCACCCTCTGGGCTTCGCAGCCGGTTGCGCAACGGCAGGGCGATACGTTGGTGGCCGAGGCCGAGATTATCAATGCATCGGGTACACCCTTTGCGCTGGATCGGTCTGAAATCCGGATTACAGTTCTGGGCGCCAATCACGCAGTTGATATTCAGGGTTGCAGCGCAGGCTGAATTCATGACCCAATCGCCAAAAATCGGTGCCCTGGCCGTTGTTCTGCACCAGGATCAGGTTCTTCTGGTTCAGCGCAGCAAGCAGCCCGACGCCGGGCTGTGGGGGTTTCCCGGTGGCCATGTCGAATGGGGTGAAACCGTATTGGAAGCGGCGCAACGCGAATTGCTGGAAGAAACCTCGGTGATCGCGCAACCGTCACATTATCTGAACAATCTGGACCTTCTGCGCCGAACCCCAGATGGGCTGGTCGTGTCCCATTACCTGCTGGTCGGGGTCGCATGTCAGTATCGCTCGGGCACGCCGAGGGCCGGTGACGACGCACTTGATGCCCGGTGGTTTCCCATCGATCAGATACGCCAGGGCAACCTGCCCATGAGCGCGCGGGTCATTGAGCTTTTGGAATATGCCTTGCTTGCGGTTTAAGTACCTGCCGATTTCGTGAGGCGACCATAGAGTATACCTGAGGCAGCAATGCTTAGAATCACAATCGGTACAGCGCCGGCAACAAACGCGCCCAGCCCCATTTTCAATGCGGCAATGCCATCATCACCGGGATAAAGGCTTTGTAGCATGGCAAGCGGTGCACCGTTGACAGCGGGCCAGATCATCGTCAAGGCAAACCAGATCCCAAGTATCACGCCGGTTCCGGCCAACGCGCCACGAACAACCTTGTCAGGGGCCCGTGCAGCACGGCGCATGGCTGTCATCGGACGTGCCACGTCATTAAGAATTCCCAGCAAGGCAGGTACAAGAACCAACACCAGCAACATTCCGAAACCAAGCCCGTAGACCAGTGTGATTACAGTCGGTTTCAAGAATTGCGCCTGTTGAGAGCCTTCATATAGTAAGGGCGCAAGGCCAAGAACCGTCGTCAGCGTGGTCAGCATCACGGGGCGCAACCTGTCTGCCGTGCCATCCAGAATAGACGGAATCAACCCGCGATCCTGCTGGTATGCGTCGATCGTAGTCACCAAAACGATCGAATCGTTGATGATGATCCCTGTCATGCCCAACAACCCGACAACCGTGAACATGCTCAGCGGAACCTCCCAGATGTAATGGCCCCAAATTGCCCCGACCAGGCCAAAGGGAATAATCGCCATAACCACAAGGGGTCGTGTCCAGCTGGCAAAAACCCAGGCCAGTACAAGATAAATACCGGTCAGGCACAGGATCAGACCGTTGCGGGCCTCGGACAGGAATTCGTTTTCCTGTTCGCTCAGACCCGACATGCGCCACTCAACCTGCCTTTCGGCCGCGATATTGGGAAGGATCTCGTCCTGCATCACGCGTTCAATTTCGGCGGCCCGTGCCGGATCGTCTTCCGAAATATCGCCTGTTACCGAAACCACCCTCAGGCCGTTTTCACGCCGAACCGTCGAAAACCCGGACTTGCGCTCGACCGAAACGATATCAGCCAAAGGTACGTAGACCCCATCAGGAGAACGCATCAGAGTTCGTTCCAGAAAATCTGCTGTCAGTTCACCTTCGGGCAGTTCGACACGGATCTCGGCACTGCGCGGCCCGTCGGGGAAGGTTGCGGCCTCAATCCCGTTCAAACGGTTGCGCAAAGCCCGCCCCAGCGTTTCGATCCGAAAACCCAGCGCCTGACCCTGCGCTGTCAGGTCCAGAAGAAACTCTTCCTTGTCATATGCCAGAGTGTCTTCGAGCGCCGAGACTTCAGGAAACTTCGACAGCGCGGTTTGCAGATCTTCTGACGCGGCTTTCAGGACATTTACGTCCGAGCCATAGAACTGCACGTCGATGGCGTCGCCACCGGGGCCGGACCGCCAACCGCGGAAGCTGATCACCTCGACCTTGGGGTGGCGCGGTACGAAATCCTGTAGCTCGCCCACAAACTCAAAACTCGAATATGGGCGCAGATCGGCGTCGATCAATTCAATCGAAATGCCTCCCAGCACACTGCCGTCCTTGCCGTCAGCCGCAGCAAGCGCACGCCCGGCATTGCCACCAACCTCAGCCAGGACATAGTCAATTGGATTTCGGCCATGACGCTCTTCGTAGATCCGGCCCAGCTCGTTGGTCGCATCCTGTAGAATGCGCATCATTTCAAGCGTATCTGACCGGGTCGACCCTTCGCGCATGATAAACCCGCCGCTGACTGAGCTGCGTTCAGGTGCGTTGAAGAACCGCCAGTTCACGTCGCCACGAATGAACAATGCAACCTGACTGGCCAGAATAGCAATCATCAACGCCGCGACCACATAACGCGCCCAGATCACCCAAGCGATCAACGGGCGGAACAAGTGATCCCGGACCCAACGAAAGCCACGATTGACGACACGGTTCGGCAGATCGTACCAGTGTTCCTTGGCCGAATGCGCAATTGCGTGCGCCATGTGATTGGGCAGGATCAGGAAGCATTCCACCAGCGACGCAACCAGAACTGCGATCACCGTGAAGGGGATATCGCGGATCAGCTCTCCGAAACGTCCTCCAACCAACGTCAGGCCGAAAAACGCAATCACGGTCGTTACTGTGGCGGCCAGAACCGGCATTGCCATTCGACGGGCGGCACGCTCAGCGGCTTCCACAGGTGTCTCACCCAATCGGCGGGCGCGATAATCGGCGTGCTCTCCCACGACAATCGCATCATCTACGACGATCCCCAAGGTGATGATCAAACCGAACAGGGAAACCATATTCACCGACAAACCGCCCAGATACATCAGTGCAATCGCCGCCGACATCGCCACCGGAATGCCCGCAGCAACCCAAAAGGCAATGCGCGCATTCAGAAACAGGAACAACAGGATGACAACCAGCCCCAACCCCATCAGCCCGTTATCCACGAGGATATTTAGCCGGTCGGTAATTGCTTGCGCCCGGGTGCGGATCAGATCAATTCTCACACCTTCAGGAAGGCTGGCCTGCATCTCGCGGGCAACGTCCTCGACCGTGTGCTGAATACCTATCGCATCGCCCAGGTTCGACCGGTCCACTCTGATGGACATGGCCGGATTGTCGCCCACATAATAGCTGCGCTCGCGGGTGACGCCTTCAACCCAAATTCTAGCTATGTCACCAACCTTCAGCTTGGAGCCATCTTCGTTCGTCCTCAGCGCGATGCCTTCGATCTGTTCCGGCGTGCGTTTTTCAGCTCCTGCCCGGACAAGAGCACCCGCACCCTCAACATAGCCAGCGGGGTCGGTATTGACTTCGGCACCTATCGCTGCCGCGATTTCGGCCATCGTGATATCGTTTGCGACCAACTGCGCGGTGGTGACCTCGACAACGATGCGCGGTGCGGCAATACCCCGGATTGTCGTGCGGGTCACACCTGATGCGAACAAACGATTGATAAGCTCATCCGTCAGTTTCGCCAGCTGAGCAGTATCGGTCGGCCCCGTGATCACCACATCCGTCACCCGATCACGCCACGCACCACGTTGAATCCTGGGCTCCTCAGCGTCTTCCGGCAGATCTGTGACAGCGTCTACGGCGGTCCTAACATCCTCGACAGCGCGGGACACATCCCAGTTGGGTTCGAATTCCAGCCTGATCCGGGTCCAGCCCGGATGCGAGGAAGCCTCGGTACTGGTCACCCCTTCGACGGCCAGCAGCGCCGGTTCCAGCAACTGCACGATCCCGGTGTCCATGTCCTCGGGCCCGGCACCATCCCAGGTTACGGATACATCGACGCGTTCCAGAATGACGTCCGGAAAGAACTGTGCCCGCATGTTCGGGATTGCCGCCGCGCCAAGAACCAGCATGACAAGCAACAGCAGGTTGGCAACTGTCCGATGCCGCGTGAAATAACTGAGAAGGCCACCCGCCGCGCCAGGTATCTCGCGCATCATGGCGTTTATCCCCCAGCCCTGGTTTCAATACTGCGCACCAAAGATGTCGGCACTCGAGCTTCGCGCAGCCGGGTTAGAACCTTCGTCTTTTCCTTCGGTGGCATCGCACTGTTCGCCTCGACTTGAGCTACAAGTTCGGCGCGTTTCTCGTCCGTAAGCTCGACCATTCCGGGGTCTGCACCCGCCTCAAGTCGCAGGGGCCGAACACGCACGCCCGACCCAAGCAGGGGGGTTCGTCCGACGACGACCTCACGCCCTTCCAACCCGTCGCCCCGCAGCAGAACTTCATCCCCCTGGCGGCGGATGAGCTGAACCGGCAGACTTTCCAATCGGTCATCAGGGCCAAGAACCAGAACTGTTCCGGATGCATCAAGGACCGAAGACGGCAGTCGGTAAACTCCGGCAAGGGGCTGTTCCTGAACTGAAACCGTAACGAAATCTCCAGGTTTAAACCCCGATGCCTCTTGCAGGCGGGCATAGATCAACCGCCCGGTCTGGCCTTCACCGGCAGACCCGCTATCGCGGCTAATCTGGCCAATTGCGGTCAGATCGGTCCCTGTGACTTCAAGAGATATGGTGACCGGCGCATTGATCAGACGATCGCCGCCATCCAGAAGCCGCACATATTGCGCGGTCGACACCCGAAACGCCACCTCTAAGTCGTTGGGATCAAACAGTTCAGCAAGCTTTTCATTTGCAGATACCAGCCGCCCTTCCACAAGCGTAACATCCGTTAAAGTGCCGCCAAAGCCCGCCCGGATTGTCATGTCGCCCAGATCGCGCTCCGCAGCTTCCAGTGCTATCATGGCTCGGGCAAACAGGGTTGATGCCTGATCCACACGGGATTCAGCCTGTGCCAGCGCAATACGCCGCGCCAGAACGGCCTGTTGCGATGATGCTGCGGCCAGTTCGGCCTCTTCCACGCTGGCGGCGGCCCCCACGCCCCGTGATTCCAGATCCCGTTGGCGTTGCAACGCCCTTTCCCGCAGTTCCGCCTGAGCCTCGGCCGATTTCAGCTCGTCCTGCGCCAGCAGCAACGAGCGTTCTGCATCTCGCTCTTCAAATTGGGCGTCCAAGAGATCGGACTTTGCCCGATCCAGCGCAGATTGCGCATCTGCCGGATCCAGTTCGACCAGCACTTCGCCAGCCTCAACAATTCCACCATCTTCAAAGTCTTCTGCCAGCGCGACAACGCGACCTCCAAGCGCCGCACGCAGCTCCAGCCTGCGGCGGCTTTGAACCTCTCCGAAAGCTTCAAGATATGGGGTGACGGTTTCCGCCTCGGCAGGCCGAACCGCAACAGCAAAGATCCTTTCTCGCGAGGGCGGTGTCGCGTTATCGTGCGTCAAAGCCTCCTGAACGGCCCCCACGATCATCTGCACGGCAACGAACAACAAAGCCAGCGCCAGAAACGCCAGAAAAATACCGACAAGACTATGCCGCAGAAATCGCATCGATCAGTTACCCCGGTTGCACCACGCTGCCGTCCACAACATGTAGCTGGATCAGGAAATATGCCAAGCCACAAGGCGGTTATACGGAACGGAACGTATGACCAGTCTACTTCCGTCGCAGATGTTCGTCCAATCTGGGCATTATTTCCACAAAATTGCACGGGCGATGGCGATAATCGAACTGTTTTTCTAATATACCGTCCCACGCATCCTTGCAGGCTCCCGGGCTGCCGGGCAAGGCGAACAGGTATGTCCCCCCGGCAACGCCCCCCGTCGCCCGCGACTGCACCGCCGAAGTTCCAATCTTCTCCATCGAGATGATCGTGAAGACGGTGCCAAAGGCTTCTATCTCTTTCTCATAGACATCGCGATGCGCCTCGACGGTGACATCGCGCCCGGTCAGGCCCGTTCCGCCGGTCGAAATCACAACGTCGATCTGTTCGTCCGCCACCCACGCGCGCAACTGATCTGCGATCTCTCTGCGCTCGTCCCGAATTATCCTCCGATCTGCGACGACATGGCCTGCCTTTTCGATCCGGTCCACCAATGTCTGACCCGAGCGGTCCTCTTCCATCGATCTGGTATCCGAGATTGTCAGAACGGCGATCTTAACCGGGATGAACTCCATTGTTTCGTCAATGCGCGACATGTGGTGTCAGGCCCTTTCCAGGATGGCAAGCCGGACCGCAAGGGCCGCAAAAATGCCCCCTGCAATCCAGCCCAAAATACGTGAGGCGCGCGGATTCGAGACCAGATGACGCCCCGCGCTTCCGGCGAAAACACCAACCAGCCCGTTCACCACGAACCCACCGGTGCCGATGATTGTGCCAAAGATCAAAAACTGCACCAGGACTGATCCCCGCGACGGGTCAACAAATTGAGGGATGAAGGCAAGAACGAACAGGATAACCTTGGGGTTCGTCAGATTGACAAGCATTCCGTCCCAAAAAGACAACCGGGCCGGTTTGACGGGTGCCTCGGCTGATACTGCGCCATTTCGAATGGCACACCAGGCCAGATACAACAGGTATGCAACACCAACCCAGCGAATGACATCGAACAGCGATGGCACGGCCGTAACCGCCGCGCCAAGGCCCAGCCCAGCCAGAAGGACCTGTATCATTCCACCCGCGGAAATCCCGGCACTTGCGGCAATTGCAGCACGCGGACCTGATCGCAAACCCTGACCGAAACAGAACATCATATCCGCCCCCGGTGTCAGGTTCAGCGCCAGCGCAGCGGGAATGAAGGCAAGCAGCGTTACCGTCTCGATCATACGGCGACCTCGAACCAGTTTACCTTGGGACCGAGATTGGCGATCCGGGTGCGGCCAATCGAGCCGCGATAACCCCAGCTGTCGTGAATATGGCCGCAAAACGTGAAACGGGGCTGTATCCTTTCGATCGCGTTCCGGACAGCGACCGAACCAACAGCCATACCTTGCGAGGTCACATCCCCATGACCCTTGGGCGGTGAGTGCGAAATCAGGATATCTGCTCCGCTGCAGCGCGCCAGCAGTTCGGCGGCCTCACCCTCGGTCAGATCACAGGACCAATCACCAAACGGTGTGGGTGGAACACCGTAGCCAAGCCCGAACAGGCGCAATCCATCCACCGTCATTCCCGTTCCATGCAGAACATGCACACCCTCGGGCACAGCTTTGCCCAGATCCTCTGCGCTTTCTGCATTCCCGGGTATCAGGACCAGGGGCGCTGAAACGCCCGAAAGCATCTGCATCGCTTCGTCCAGACCCAGACGCATGTTACAATAATCCCCGGCGCCAATAACCAGGTCGGCATCAGCGCTGGCCGCCACCAGATCAGCGGCGCGATTGCGCGCCATGTGAAGATCGGAAAACGCCAAGACCTTCATGACTCACCTCGCAGCCGGGCTTTCAACTCCAGCAGATCAGCCCAGGCCTGACGCTTCATTTGCGGCTGGCGCAGCAAATAAGCTGGATGAAACATCGGGATCACAGGCAGGTCCAGCGCCTGATCCCACTGGCCGCGCAATCGGGTAATCCCGCGCTTGCCCAGAACGGCCTGACAGCTGATATTACCCATCACCACCAGCACCTCGGGCCGGGCCAGCGCCACGTGACGTTCCAGGAACGGCTTCATCATCCCGATTTCTTCGGGCTTTGGGTCACGGTTCTGTGGGGGCCGCCATGGCAGCACGTTTGTGATATAGACGTTCTGCCTGCGATCCAGATCAATCGCGGCCAACATGCGATCCAGCAACTGGCCCGCGCGCCCGACAAAGGGTTTGCCCTCGCGGTCTTCATCGCGGCCCGGAGCCTCACCGATGATCATCACCCGCGCACCGGGCGTTCCATCAGCAAAAACCATCTGCCGCGCCCCGCGCTTCAGCTCGCAGTGATCAAAAGCTTCCATCGCATCGCGCAGCTGATCCAGTGACCCCGCCCCCTTGGCCGCTGCTTGCGCAACCGTTACCGGGTCAATCTGTCCGGGCTTTGACGGGGTGGTTGCCGCAACCTCTGCCTTTTTGGGCTTTGGTGACGTATCCGGCACCGAATATCGATCAACCGGAGCGTCCCCGATTGCCTCGGTCACGCCCAGTTCGACCTGCCATTCCAGCAGGGCCCGTGCAGAGTAATAGTCCAAGCCCGATTCCATAAGGGTAATTTACCTGCCTGAGGGCTGATGGAAAGCGAATTGGGCTTGATCGGTCGCTCTGTCGCGTCGACCATCAGGGCACGATGCTCAGAACCTTGCGAATACTCCTGATCGGGCTTGGACTGGTGCTTACCGGCAATCCGGTATTGGCGACGTTCCACAACGAACAGGGCCAGTGCCGTGCGGGCCAGTTCAAATGCGGCACCACCTGCTGTTCCGGCGGTCAAAGATGCAGCTTTGATGGGCACTGCATACCGCTGGGCGGCACCTATTGCGGTGGCGGGCGCAGTTGCGGTCCGTTTGAACGCTGCGTTGCCGGAGGAGCGAGCTGTGCACCCACAGGCGCGAACAAATGCACATCGCGTCTGGATTGCCCCGGTGACAGTTTTTGCAATGGGCGCGGCGAATGTGAACGGATCACACCAGATCCGGGTACAGCCCCCCCCACAATATGCGAGGATGGCCGCACTTGCGCGCGCGGCGCGTCCTGCTTGCCGGGTGGGGGTTGTTCCCGCCCGGGATGGTTCCTGTGCGAAGAAACAGGCTCGCAGTGCCGTCCGGGATTCAAATGCTCGACCCATCAGGGTTGCGTGCCGATCAAAGCCATCGACTGTGGATACGGCAAATGGTGCAAACCGGGTGAACAATGCCTGCCAGAAGGCGGCTGCGAAAAACTGCCAGAGGGTTCTGATCCCTAGGTTGCTTTGCCCCGCGTGGCTTTCTATAAGCGGCCCGATTGACAGACAGGAGCCCGCCCATGCGTTTCGCCCATCGTCACCTTCTTGGCATCGAGCATCTGTCGCAATCCGATATCACCGAAATTCTCGACCTGGCCGAAACCTATGTCGACATGAACCGCCAGTCGACCAAACATTCGGACGTGCTGTCGGGGCTGACCCAGATCAACATGTTCTTTGAAAACTCAACCCGAACGCAGGCAAGCTTCGAACTGGCTGGCAAGCGTCTGGGCGCGGACGTGATGAACATGGCGATGCAGGCCAGTTCGATCAAAAAGGGCGAGACGTTGATCGACACTGCGCTGACCCTGAACGCGATGCATCCCGACCTTTTGGTGGTGCGTCACCCGCATTCAGGCGCGGTCGATCTGCTGGCGCAAAAGGTCAACTGTGCTGTTCTGAACGCAGGCGACGGGCGGCATGAACATCCGACACAAGCGCTACTGGACGCGCTGACGATCCGCCGCGCAAAAGGTCGCCTGCACCGTCTGAACATCGCCATTTGCGGCGATGTCGCGCACTCCCGTGTTGCACGCTCGAACCTGATCCTGCTGGGCAAGATGGAAAACCGCATTCGTCTGATCGGCCCGCCCACACTCGTGCCGTCGCAATTCGCCGAGTTCGGGGCCGAGGTATATGACGACATGAACGAAGGCCTCAAAGACGTCGATGTGGTCATGATGCTGCGCCTTCAGAAAGAACGAATGGATGGGGGCTTCATCCCGTCAGAACGCGAGTACTACCACCGGTACGGCCTGAATGCGGAAAAACTGGCGCTGGCCAAACCCGATGCCATTGTCATGCACCCCGGCCCAATGAACCGCGGGGTTGAGATCGACGGAACCCTGGCTGATGACATCAATCGATCCGTTATACAGGAGCAGGTGGAGATGGGGGTCGCTGTCCGGATGGCCGCCATGGACCTTCTGGCCCGCAACCTGCGCGAGGTTGCATGAACAGTCTGAAGGTCGCCCCCCATGAACGCGGCGTCCTGCGCCTGTTCTCGATGGACATGCGCCCAGAAGAGGCAAAGTTCCTGCGCGAACCGGGTGCCGCCGATCAGGTGCTTGGCGTCGACGGGCTGGACCCCGAGCAGATCGACATCTTTCCGGTGTCCGACCTCGAGGAACTTGGGCTTTACGGCTATCTGAACGAAGGGTGTGGCGTGTCCGAGGATCAGTTGGACCGTGCCGCGCTGGCGCAGATCGGCGGATGGGTCATGGTCCTGCGCAGCGCAGCGTTCAAAGACCAGACCATGACACTTGAACCCGATCCCCGGCTGCACCTGACGGGCCTTTTCACGGAAGAGGCAACCAATTGGACCGGCGGAACGATCGAAACCGAAAGCGCCAGACCTTTCTCGGCCCCGCAAACCGCGCCGGTTGACAACAAACCGCTCCGCATAGGCTCGGCTGTTATGGCATTGGTAGTACTTTTGATCACCGGAGGGATTCTATGGCTGATCCTGTAGTCTTTGCCCCGGACAAGGGCGCGTATATCCGCACCAATGCGTGGCTTGCGGCCGCTGCCATGGCCGGTGCAATGGCTGTGTTGTGGTTGACCGGCAACCCATATGTCTGGACCGGAGCACCTGCTGGCCTCGCCGCTATCGGCATCCGCGCGTGGTATCTGGCATCGGAAGAACTGGCCGCAAACTGGAAGATGACCGACACTTTGTTGACCGGTCCCGGCGAGCGAAAAGTTGCGCTGAATCAGATCGAGGCGGTCAAAACCATGGGCAGTTTCGTGCAAGTCGTTACCAAGGGCGGAGACAAACACCTGATCAAGTATCAGGCCGATCCCGCCGCCACGAAGGCCGCCATCGAAAGGGCTGTTCCATGAATACCGTTCTTTTCACCAACGCACGCCTGATCGACCCCGAAGCGGGAGCAGAGTCAACTGGCTGGTTGCAGGTGAACGATGGCCGGATTACCGCCCGAGGCGAAGGAATTGCTCCGAGTACGGAGGGGCATATCGTAGATTGCAACGGCAAGTGCCTCGCCCCTGGCATCATCGATATTGGCGTCAAGGTCTGTGAACCCGGTGAACGTCATAAGGAAAGCTATCGGTCAGCAGGACTTGCTGCCGCGGCTGGCGGTGTCACGACGATTGTCACCCGACCAGATACTCTGCCAGCAGTCGACACACCGGAAACGCTGGAATTCGCGACACGCCGGGCGCAGGCCGATGCGCCGGTCAATGTTCTGCCGATGGCTGCCCTGACCAAAGGGCGCGAAGGGCGCGAGATGACCGAAATCGGGTTTTTGTTGGACGCGGGCGCGATCGCCTTCACCGATTGCGATCACGTCATCACCAATACAAAGGTGTTTTACCGCGCCCTGACCTATGCGAAGTCCTGTGGCGCGCTTGTGATAGCCCATCCGCAAGAGCCGGGGCTGAGCGCCGGGGCCGCGGCGACCAGCGGCAAGTTCGCAGCATTACGCGGCCTGCCTGCGGTTTCGCCAATGGCGGAACGAATGGGGCTGGACCGCGACATTGCCCTGTTGGAGATGACCGGCGCCGCCTATCACGCCGACCAGATCACCACGGCCCGGGCGCTGCCTGCACTGGAGCGCGCCAAGCACAATGGGCTGGACATAACCGCAGGGACGTCGATCCACCACTTGACGTTGAACGAGCTTGACGTGGCCGACTATCGCACCTTCTTCAAGGTCAAGCCGCCGCTGCGATCAGAAAACGACAGGCAAGCGGTTATCGAAGCCGTTCGCACCGGGCTGATCGATATCATCAGCTCGATGCACACCCCTCAGGACGAAGAAAGCAAGCGCCTGCCGTTTGAAGAAGCGGCCTCGGGTGCGGTCGCACTGGAAACGCTTCTGCCCGCGGCCTTGCGCCTGTATCACGCGGGCCAGCTGGATCTGCCGACGCTGTTTCGGGCCATGGCCCTTAACCCGGCCAAGCGGCTTGGGTTGGACAGCGGTCGCCTGTCGAAAGGCGCGCCAGCCGATCTGGTTCTGTTCGATCCGGATGTGCCTTTTGTGCTTGATCGGTTTGCACTAAAATCAAAATCTCAGAACACTCCATTTGACGGCCAGCGGATGCAAGGTAAGGTCATTTCGACCTATGTAGCAGGTAATGAAGTGTTCCGGAGACCCTGATGCCCCCAATCGACAACTCGACTAGCGAACTGCTCCAATGGGCGGTGGTTGGATACCTGATGGGCTCCATTCCCTTCGGCTTGTTGCTTGCCAAGATCATGGGGCTGGGAAATCTGCGCGAGATCGGGTCCGGCAATATCGGGGCGACAAATGTCCTGCGCACCGGCAACAAGGCCGCTGCGGCGCTGACCTTGCTGTTTGACGCAGGTAAAGGCGCGGCGGCCGTTCTGATTGCACGTGCCTATGCGGGTGAAGATGCGGCCCAGGTTGCCGCTCTTATGGCGTTTCTGGGCCATTGCTTTCCGGTTTGGCTGAGCTTCAAGGGTGGCAAGGGCGTGGCGACCTTTCTGGGACTTTGGCTGGCACTGGATTGGCGCGTTGGTGTTGCCTGCTGCCTCACCTGGCTGGTCGCGGCGGCAATCTGGCGGATATCCTCGGTTGGTGCACTGGCAGCTGCTGCGCTTTCCACAACCTGGTTGTTGTTGCTGACAAACGGGACTACATTTATCCTTGGGATAATTCTGACACTTCTTGTCTACTGGCGGCACAGCTCGAACGTTGCGCGGATCAAGGCCGGAACGGAACCCAGAATCGGAAAACCGTGACTGCGTCAGACGCGTTTCTGTCTGCCCTTATTGCACTGCCGTTGGGCAGTTTCACCGGAACCTCCAGCGGTCGACGCTATGTTGTTGTGCGTCAACAAATGGCGCATGGTAAATCCCACAAGCTGGTTGCGCACGAGCTAGGCGGAACCGACTATATTAGCCTGAACCTGTATCAGACCCAGGGCAGCGGCGCGTTGCTTCGACCCTGTGAAATGCCCGCACACAAAGTCATCGCATTTGTCCTGAACCTAAGGCCGGATACCTGAGGCGGCTCGGCAAAAAAGAACAGTGGCTCTATCACCTGCGCACAATCACAATTCATTGTTTTGAACGTGATCAGCCCGCTTCCCAAATCGCTATCGTGACGGTCAATTACGGGCCACACAGGACAACAATCTGGGCCTTACGGCGGCAATTATTGCGGTGCTGAACGGGCTCATTTCACGAAAGGTGAAGCAATGAACAAGTTTAAATCTCTGATCAGTGGCGTGGCACTGTCTGTCACGTTGGCAACCTCCGCACTGGCGGCTGGCGTCGAAATCAACGCAAGCTCGACTGGTCTGGCCATGCAGGGCTATGATCCGGTGGCGTACTTCACCGCTGGCGAAGCGACCAAGGGCGATTACCGCATTACTGCATTGCACGATGATGCACTGTACCGGTTTTCGTCAGAAGAAAACAAAGTAGCCTTTGAAGCCAATCCTGATGCATATCTGCCCGCATATGGCGGCTATTGTGCCTTCGGCGCGGCCATGGGCTTTAAATTCGACGGCGACCCGAACCACTGGAAGATCGTTGACAACAAGCTGTATCTGAACCTGTCCAAAGACATTCAGGAGCGCTGGGAAGGCGACATCCCGGGTTTCATCGAAAGCGCGAGCGCAAACTGGGAAACGATTGCTGAAAAATCCCCGGCAGAGCTGCAATCGCAGTAAAACCTGATTATTTCAGGCACAGCGGCGGCGGGTTTTCCGCCGCCGTATGTTATTGAAGACCTCTTGCCCTTCCCATTCAGCGCATCAAGTGTCCCAATTCAATGGGCAATATTGTTTGGATACTGCGTTACAGGTCCAGAGTTACAGGTCCAGAATTGTGCTGCCAGTCGTTTGCCGCGCCTCAAGCGCACGATGCGCATCAGCAACCTGATCCAAGGCAAAACGCTGATCGACATGGATTTTGACCTCACCCCCCTCGACTTTGCCAAACAGGCGACGCGCCATTGCCTGACACACCGCATGATCCGCGATATGAGTAAACAACGTGGGCCGGGTGATCTTGAGCGAGCCTTTCTGGCCCAGAACCCCAAGGTTGAACGGTGGAACCGGGCCCGAGGCGTTGCCGAAGGAAATCATCATGCCCAGCGGTTTCAGGCAATCCAGTGATCCTTCGAACGTGTCCGCTCCGACCGAGTCCATCACCACGTCTACGCCCTGACCCTTTGTAATCTCAGCCACGCGTTCTGCGAAATTCTCGGACCTGTAATTGATGCAATGCGCGGCCCCGTTAAACCGCGCAAGGCTGCATTTCTCGTCACTCCCCGCCGTTCCGATCAAGGTGATGCCTTCGGATTTAGCCCATTGGCATGCGATCAGCCCGACCCCGCCAGCTGCCGCATGGAACAGGACCGTATCACCCCGTTTCAATGGTGTGGTCCGGTGAAATAGGTATTCAACCGTCAGACCTTTCAGCATCATCGCTGCACCGGCTTCGAATGTGATGCCATCCGGTAGCGGGCAAACCTGCGCAGCGGGCATCACGCGCGCCTCACAATAAGCACCGGGCGGGGCTGCGGCGTAAGCGGCCCGCTGCCCCGGCTGAAGGTGGGTCACCCCATCCCCAACCGCCTCAACGGTTCCCGCCGCTTCCATGCCTAAAGCATGGGGAAGATCAAGGGGATACAGGCCGGTGCGTTGATATACGTCGATGAAGTTCAACCCGCAGGCCTGATGCCGAATACGTATCTCACCCGGACCGGGGTCACCTACAGGCCTGTCTTCGATCCGCAAAACCTCAGGCCCACCAAATTCGTGAATCACAACCGTTTTCGCTGTTTTCTGCATCCTGACCTCCTCTTGCCTGCCATCAAGCTAACATGACTGTGACACAGGGCAATCCGTCCGATGCCGGAGTATTGATCCAGATTTCGAAAATTTATGTTATACTGAGGCATGGCGTTGCCGGTTGGGCCGGCCACGGGCAACTGAATGCCGGATCCGTTCCGCGGCGCAAGTCTCGCCAGGGAAGGGTGAAGAAATGGCTAAGACAATCGGAAACCCGATCAGCTGGGCGGCCCAGGCTCTGGGCGCCACAGGTGACCACGTTACAGAAAGCGTCTCGCAACTTGGCAGTGCAGATCCAACGCAAGTGCCAATGGTGCAGACCTTGACCCTGCAAGACCTACGCGCCTGCCTGAGGGCGGGGTATCAGGATTTTCTCGAAACCCGAGCGGATGTGGTGTTCATTGTCCTGGTATACCCGGTTGCCGGGCTTTTGATGTTCGGCTTTGCCCTGAATGCCAACCTGGTTCCGCTTCTGGCCCCTCTGGTCGCTGGCTTCGCGCTGATCGGGCCAGTTGCGGCCGTGGGCCTCTATGAGATCAGCCGCAAGCGTGAACAGGGCAGCGAGGTTCACTGGCTGGACGCATTTGGTGTGCTCCGCTCGCCGTCATTCGGAGCAATTCTGGTTTTGGGGTTTTACCTTGTGATGCTGCTGCTGCTTTGGCTGATGGTGGCACAAAGCATTCACACCTACACGATGGGCCTCGAGGTTCCAGCGTCGCTCAGCGCATTTGCCACGCAGGTGTTCACGACCTCCGCGGGCTGGACGATGGTCATTGTTGGAACAGCGGTTGGATTCGTTTTTGCGCTTTGCGCACTGGCGATCAGCGTCGTCAGTTTTCCCTTGCTGCTGGACCGTAAAGTAGGCCTGCCGGTTGCTGTTGTGACATCATTCAGGGTGCTGCGTCACAACCCCGGCGTCATTCTGACCTGGGGATTCATCGTAGCGGTGCTTTTGTTCCTGGGGGCTTTGCCACTGCTGTTGGGGCTTATCGTGGTGATGCCCGTTCTGGGTCATGCCACGTGGCATCTGTATCGCCGCGCCGTTGCGTGAACGCGCGGGAGACGCCCGCGCATTCTAAACTCAACCCGCGATCTTCAGAACAATCTTGCCGATATGACCCGAGCTTTCCATGCGCGCATGGGCGGCGGCGGCCTCGGTCAGATCAAACTCGCTGTCCATCACGGGCGCAACTTTTCCGGCATCCAACAGAGGCCAGACAGCTTCGCGCAGGTCCTGCGCGATTTGCGCCTTGGCCAGATCACTTTGTGGGCGCAATGTGCTGCCGGTCAGGGTCAGGCGCTTGACCATCATCAGGGCAAAGTTCAGCTCGATCACAGGCCCTTGCAGAAACGCGATTTGCACCAGCCGCCCATCTTCGGCCAGGGCCTTGACGTTGCGGGGGATGTAATCACCTCCGACCATATCGAGGATCAGGTTTGCCCCACCTTCGGCGCGCATGGCTGCTACGAAATCCTCGTCGCGATAGTTGATCGCTTTTTCGGCGCCCAGCTTGATGCAAGCCTCACATTTCTCATCCGACCCAGCCGTGGCGAAAACGCGCGCGCCAAAGGCATTGGCCAGTTGGATTGCCGTCGTACCAATACCGCTGGACCCACCGTGAACCAGAAAACGTTCACCTGCCCTCAACCCGCCACGCATGAACACGTTGGACCAGACTGTGAAGAAGGTCTCGGGCAGACACGCTGCCTCTTTCATTCCCATACCCGCGGGCACAGGCAAACAATGAGCCGCTGGGGTCGAAACGTATTCCGCATAGCCACCGCCGGGCAGCAGTGCGCAGACCTGATCACCGACAGACAGTCCTTCGACCCCCGCACCGACCGAGACCACTTCGCCCGAAGCTTCAAGCCCCGGCAGGTCACTGGCGCCCGGCGGCGGATCGTAAGCGCCCGCGCGTTGCAAAGCGTCGGGGCGGTTCACCCCGGCATAGGCCACTTTCAATACAACCTGTCCGGCCCCCGGCTTAGGGATAGGACGTTCGGTCAGCTGCAAAACATTGGGACCACCCGGTTGAGAGATCTCAACAGCACGCATCATCTGGGTCATAGGCACCTCCTTTGCCCAATGCCTAACAGGCATCAGAGGCAAGGCCCAGCACCAAGACGCGTTACTTTCGGGGGTTCAACATGCCAGGCAGATCATCCCGCATCTTGGCCGGCGCCCTCACCTGACCCGCCAGCCAGTTTGGAACTGCAAGAAAGGGTTTCAAGACCGGGTTGTCACGCACCTGAGCCTTGAGCTTTTCGAACTCCATGACATTTGCGATCCGGCGATCCAGAAACTCCCACGTGCGCTGATGGTCAGGGCTGTCATCACCCAGCCAGAACAGCAAGGTCGAGGAATAGACCCCCGACAAGGTTGCCCGTTTGGTATACCAGTTCACATCTTCCGACGTATCGCCCAGTGCGTCCCATATCAGGTCGCAGGTCTGCCATAAGGCCTTGGCCCCATCGGTCGCATACGCTGGCAGGGAAAACAGCGTCATGCCCCGGCGCACCAGCTCTTTGTCTTCAACAGCCTGCAACCGGAACCGGACCGCAGCGGCAATCTTGTCGCGAAATTTTAGCCCGCTCATGTCCTCGGACCTGAGGCGGTCCAGCATCACCTGATCGCCGCGCGCATGAAAGGCCAGTGCCAGATCAACCGCCCCGCGCGGGCAAATTGCACGTGCCAAACCGTCATCCAGACCACAATCGGAAACCGAGGCGCGAAAGCTGGTTTCCGACCAGCCGTCGAAAGGAACATGGTTCAGCATCGCGTCCAAAAGCTGCCGTTTTGCATCTTCATATGTGGTGGTCATGACAGTTCTCCGGTTGTCAGGTCCAGTACTAGACAAGTTAGGGCGGCTTTGCTATACGGCCAACTCCTGCAATTTCCTTGCAACTCTATCTAGAAAGGTGGTGACAACCACATGCAGGTTAGTGTTCGCGACAATAACGTCGATCAGGCGCTTCGTGCCCTGAAGAAAAAGCTGCAGCGCGAAGGCGTGTTCCGTGAAATGAAGCTCAAGCAACATTTCGAGAAACCGTCCGAGAAGAAAGCGCGCGAGAAAGCTGAAGCGATTCGCCGTGCCCGTAAACTGGCGCGCAAGAAAGCCCAGCGCGAAGGTCTGCTCTGAGATCTTTGATTTCGTCCAGCTTTGGATGACACTATTTGACGACCCCCGAGGCATGGCCCGGGGGTTTGTCGTTTCAGGGCTCGGATACAATCCGCCGACTCGTGGTTCAGGTTGTGCGGCAAGCTGCCATTTCCGTACAGGCAGTGTTTTGCCCGGCGCTTTGCAGCGCAGCGAATCTCGTCTCGGTAGCATCGGGCCGCCAAAACTCGCCTGAATTGCGCCGCCCTCTATCACCCGCGACGTCCCCGCCTCTAAGTGAGCTCGTCCGCAAGGACACAAACACAAACGGAGGCAAATATGTCGACTGCAAGTACATACGAACGCGAGATGCTGGCGCTGATAAACCAGGAGCGCACGTCCCGCGGTCTCAACCCGCTGCAACTTGAAACGCAGCTGAACGACTCGTCCGAAGATCACAGCACCTGGATGCTGAATACTGACACCTTCAGCCACACTGGTTCAGGCGGTTCCAACGCAACCCAGCGGATGCAAAACGCGGGGTTCGATCTTGAGGGAAGCTGGCGCACCGGGGAAAACATCGCATGGCAGTCCGAACGCGGCGCGCCGGGTATCAGCGACGATGTCGCCCAGTTGCATCAAAACCTGATGAACAGTCCGGGTCACCGCGCCAATATCCTGAACCCGGATTTCAAGTATGTCGGGATCGGGATCGAAACCGGTGACATGCAGGGCTTCGATGCGGTGATGGTCACGCAAAACTTTGCTGCGACTGACGCGGCTGTCATGCTGGACAACGGCAATACAAACACACCGCCCGTTCCCCCGACAACACCGGATGAAGTTGCAGAGCCAGAGGAACCGGAAACCGAAACCCCAGATACTGACGTCACCGTGACCGAAGAGCCTGGGACTGAGACCCCCGAAACCGAGGAGCCGACACCCGAGACACCGGACACCGACGTCACAGAGACGGAAGAACCGGACCCCGAATCGCCTGATACCGACGTCACTGAGAACGAAGAACCGGAACCTGAAACCCCCGATACCGAGGAGCCGACACCCGAGACACCGGACACTGACGTAACCGAAACTGAAGAACCGGAACCTGAAGCGCCCGATACTGACGTAACCGAAACCGGGGAACCGGAACCTGAAGCGCCCGATACCGAAGTCGTCGATGGCGGTGAGCCGGAAGCCTTCTGCTTTGACATTCAGGCCTTCCTGGATGAAATCGCCAGCTTCCTTGAAAACCTGCAAGCGCAGTTTGACGAGTTTGATTGGGCCGACGACATGAATGGCGGCACTGATGTGGCAGATGTCGACGACGTCGATATCATGCCGACCCTAGATACCACCCCGGAGACCGAGATTGAGCCTGTCGACACCGAAACAGCCGAAGACGATGGCTGCGATGTCTTCATGATCAATATCTTCACCCATGACTGCATGATGGATGCAGCCTGATCACTTGAAATTGTGCGAGGTCGGCCCTGCCGACCTCGCATGCGTTGCTCAGTAAATCTTTGGAACGTAAAGCTCGTCTGGCAAAACCCGCCGCTCGTATTCAGGATTGTACCGACGGTCCGGCAAATTGACCTTTTCCTGTGGCACGTCTTCGTAGGGGATTCTGGTCAACAGATGCTCAATACAATTCAGACGTTCGCGTTTCTTGTCATTGCCCTCAACGATATACCACGGTGCTTCGGGTATGTTGGTTCGGAACAACATGTCTTCCTTGGCCTTCGTATACGCCTCCCAGCGAATACGGGATTCAAGATCCATCGGTGACAGTTTCCACTGTTTCATCGGGTCGTGAATACGCATGAGGAACCGCAGTTGCTGCTCTTCATCCGTGATCGAAAACCAGTATTTCAGCAGAATGATCCCTGACCGGACCAGCATCCGTTCAAATTCGGGAACGTCCTGAAAGAACTGTTCAACCTGGTCCTCGGACGCAAAGCCCATCACACGTTCAACCCCTGCCCGGTTGTACCACGAGCGGTCGAACAACACGATTTCACCGGCCGCAGGCAGATGCGGCACGTAGCGTTGAAAGTACCATTGGCTCTGCTCGCGGCGACTGGGCGCTGGCAGGGCAACCACACGGGCGACACGGGGGTTCAGACGCTGCGTGATCCGTTTGATCACGCCCCCCTTGCCCGCACTGTCACGGCCTTCAAACAGGATACAAACCTTGGCACCAGTGTGCTGCACCCAATCCTGCACCTTGATCAACTCGGCCTGCAATCGCAGCAGGTTTCGGAAATAGACCTTGCGATCCAGCATTTCGGGGTGCTGGTCCCGATAGATTTTGCGGACTTCCATGGACAGCATAGGCTCGCTGAACTCGATCTCGAAATCTTCGTCCAGCGTGTCTTCCAACTCGGCCTCAAGCCAGTTCTTGGTGCCCCCATCGTTTTCGTAAGCCAAGATCAGCTCCTTCTCAGTCATCGGGTTCGAACCATATCGGGCCTGTGTAACCGCCTGATGTCATCAGGTAAATTGAAGCCGATCCGTTGCAGCAGTCTCAATCGGAAATCAGCGTCTGGACGGGTATATGGTCTTTTACCCGAATGTGTACGTCTGGCCCAAAGGATACAAGCACAAGAATTGACACAAGGCATCAGTCGCGCGCTTTCTAGTTGCTTGCATTGCCTTGTTTTTGTGCGGCATGACTGGGTCCACAATTCAGACGAGAACGCCGTGACGTTATTCTTTTCGACATTGCCTGTCATCTGGCCCTGGCTGATCCTGATCACAGCGCAAGTCGCGGCGATGGTGCGTCGAACTGGCCTTGCGTTTGCCCTGCTGGTTCTGTTCGTCAGTGTTGCTTGGGTTGCCGGGCTGATGTCACCGACAGCAATCGTGGCGGTGGCGCTTGGTCTGATCGTGGCCTTCTTCCTCCCACGCCAGACAGGTCTGCTCGCTATCGCAGGGCATACGCTGTTGATCCTGTGGTCCCTCGCATTGGGGGCACATCTGTTCCCAGGGTTCAACAATTTGAAACTGCTGGATCAGGTGCAGGCAAGTGTTTTCAGCACAAGTTTCACACTGCACCTGAATCTGGACAAACCCATGGTCTTCTTTGCTGTTCTTCTGGCCAGGCCCGGAATGCTGAACAGCGCAATCCAGACCAGAATAAGACCTTTGCTAGCGGGTTTGCTGATTTTGCCTGGCCTGTTTCTGCTGGGTCTATCGCTGGGCGCGGTGCGCTTGGACCTCTCAACCCCTTATTGGTGGATGGTATTTTGCCTGTCCAACCTGTTTCTGACTTGTCTTACGGAAGAGGCGTTCTTTCGCGGCTACTTGCAGTCGGCCATTACCTCGCGCCTTGGAGTAACAGGCGGTCTGGTCTCCGCCAGCCTGCTGTTTGGATTGGCGCATATCGGCGGAGGACCCGCGCTTGTAGTATTCGCAGCCCTTCTCGGGCTGGGGTGCGGGTTGGGATATTATGCTACCGGTCGGCTCTGGGTGCCTGTTGCGATGCATTTCGGGTTTAACCTGACCCACCTGCTGCTGTTCACCTATCCCGGCTCATTATGACGGTCAGACCGGCAAGGCCGTGGTCTTGAACACGGTACGCAACGCAAATGAGCTTTGCATCTGCGCCACCCCCGGCAAGCGCGACAGGTATTGCCGGTGGATACGCGCGAAATCTTCTGTATTTTCCGCCACAACTTTCAGAATGTAATCTGCGGTACCTGCCATCAGATGACACTCCAGCACATCCGGTATTCGGGCCACCGCCTTTTCGAACACATCCAGAACCTCTTCGGCCTGACCTTGTAACGTGATTTCGACAAAAACGGTGGTTGGCACGTTCATTTTCCGCGCATCCAGCAGAGCCACGTAGTTGCGGATATAGCCGTCAACCTCCAACCGTTGAACGCGGCGGTGGCACGCAGACGGAGACAGGTTGACCTGTTCAGACAACTCGGAATTCGACATCCGGCCATTCTTCTGAAGTGCGGCCAGAATCTTTCGATCGGTCGTGTCCAGGCTCATTCCTGCAATTCCTTTGCGAGTTTTTCGAATAGTACGGGAAATTCTTCCAAAGAAAAGTCCATTAGCACGTTTTCTTTCACAGAAATTGCGCCACGAAATGCACATAATTTAAGCAGCTTATGAACGGAGAGCCCAATGAAAATCGGTTGCCCCAAGGAAATCAAACCTCAGGAATTCCGCGTCGGGATGACGCCCAATGCCGCTCAGGAAGCGGTTGCACGCGGACACCGAGTCCTGATCGAATCCGGTGCAGGCATCGGCGCAGGTTTCGACAATGACGCCTATGTTGCAGCAGGCGCGCAAATCGTTGACACCGCAGAAGAGGTGTTTGCCACCGCTGACATGATCGTCAAGGTCAAGGAACCTCAGGCGGTTGAACGCAAGATGCTGCGTGAAGGGCAGTTGCTGTTCACCTATCTGCACCTGGCTCCGGACCCTGATCAGACGCACGACCTGCTGGAGTCGGGCTGTACCGCAATCGCCTATGAGACCGTAACGGATGCTAACGGCGGTCTGCCGCTGCTGGCACCCATGTCCGAGGTCGCCGGTCGGCTGGCACCTCAGGTTGGATCCTGGACCTTGCAGAAGGCAAATGGTGGCCGTGGGGTTCTGATGGGCGGCGTTCCCGGCGTTGGCCCGGCCAAAGTAGTTGTGATTGGCGGCGGCGTCGTCGGGACACATGCGGCCAAGATTGCCGCCGGAATGGGGGCTGATGTCACCGTTCTGGATCGGTCACTGCCGCGTCTTCGCTATCTGGACGATGTCTTTGGCGGAACTTTCAAGAACCAGTATTCGACAGCGGGCGCCACCGCTGAACTGATCCAGGACGCTGATATGGTCATCGGTGCTGTTCTGATCCCCGGCGCTGCCGCACCGAAACTGGTGTCGCGTGCTCAACTGTCGACGATGAAACCCGGCGCAGTACTGGTGGATGTCGCCATCGACCAAGGCGGGTGCTTTGAAACGTCAAAAGCCACTACCCATGCAGACCCGATCTACAATGTCGATGGTATCATGCACTACTGTGTGGCCAACATGCCGGGCGCTGTTGCGCGCACCTCGACCATCGCACTGGGCAATGCCACGATGCCGTTCATGCTGTCGCTGGCCGACAAGGGATGGAAACAGGCATGTCAGGACGATCCGCACTTGCTGGAAGGTTTGAACGTTCATGCTGGCAAACTGACCTACTATGCCGTTGGCAAGGCCCTTGGCATCGACGTCGTTTCGCCAAATGTGGTGGTCAAATCGTAAGTGCCTCCTATCCTGAAGTTGCCTGGTGATGGTAATTCTCAGGGTGGCGCGTTCGGTACCGAACCGACGGCTTTCACAAAAAAGGGCACCGCGTTTCTACGCGGTGCCCTTTTCAATACGCGGACGGTATGAAAGACTGTCAGATCATTGAGCGCCAGCCGTCACCCCTTTTTTTGAATTTCGACCGAATGTGGATACGGAATCGAAACACCTTTGGCGTCAAACGCCTCTTTCACCACTTTCGTAAGCTCGAACTTGACGTCCCAGTAATCGGCTGCCGCACACCATAGCCGCGCAGTCAGATCGACCGAGCTGTCACCCAGATTCGTGACCCGCACCCAGGGTTCAGGGTCGCTGTGAATGCGCTGGTCGGCCTTGGCCACATCCAGAATGATCTGCATGGCGGTATCTGCGCTGTCCCCGTAATCAATTCCAAACACCAGATCGACACGCCGTGTGTCATGGGCTGAATAATTGGTGATGATCGACCCCCATGCCTGACCGTTTGGAACAATGATCTGCACGTTGTCGGGGGTCACAAGCTCGGTCGTGAACAGGCTCAGGTCCATAACGGTTCCTGCCGTGCCACCGATATCCACATACTGTCCCAGCTTGTAGGGCCGGAAAACCACCAACATCACACCGGCCGCAAGATCACTCAGCGTACCCTGAAGTGCCAACCCGACAGCCAGCGAGGCAGCACCCAGAATGGCGACGATACTGGTGGCTTCTATCCCGAAGATACCCAGAACGGCGACCAGAACTATGGCCAGAATTGCCCACTTGATCACACTGGCGGCAAAATTCCCAAGTGTCGGGTCGATCTGTGGTGTTTTGTTGATCCGGCGGCGTACTACACCCGCGATCGTTCGGGCGGCGATCCAACCCAAAACAAGAACGATCAGAGCTTTCGCTGCATTCAAGGCAATGGGCAAGTATTGATTGGCCATACCAATCGCCTGCTCGGCCAAGTCGGCGGTTTGTTCCATCTCGAATTTCCTCGTGTTTTCTGTTCGGCAATTCTAATAATACAGGCTCCGCGATTTGTGCGGAGCCCGATGTCGCGATGAAACGACAGGCCTACTTCTTCAAAGCGTCCCGGATTTCCATCAGGATGTCCAATTCGCTAGGACCTGTGGGGGCTTCTTCAGCCGCTTCTTCCTCTGCTTCGGCAGCGTCTTTGACCTTGTTCACCATTTTTACCAGCATGAAGACAACCCAGGCGATGATCAGGAAATTGATGATCGCCATTATGAAAGCACCATAGGCAAAGACGGATGCGCCTGCTTCACGTGCCGCTTCAAGGCTGGCACCTTCGGCCACATCGCCTGCCAGAACGGCGTAGTTGTTCGTAAAGTCGATACCCCCTGTGAACAATCCAATAAGCGGATTGATCAGGTCGCCCACCAACGAGGTAACAATTGCGGTAAACGCGGCACCGATAATGATCCCGACCGCCATGTCCATGACATTGCCCTTGGCAATGAAAGTCTTGAATTCTTCCAGCATAGCATCCCTCTTGTTTTTTTAAGTCCACGCCTCTGTTCACGCATGAGCGCATAGGAATTGTGCGTTAAACGCATGAAGAAGGGTATGTTTTTTAGGGGAAAGCCACCCTACTTTTCCCCAAACGGCATTACTCAGGAGGTTTCATGTCTCAACTTACGCCTTTTTTCGTAACCGACAGATGGCCTGCGAAGGATCCCAGCATCCTTCAACTTTACTCCTATCCAACGCCAAACGGCGTAAAAGCCTCGATCATGCTTGAGGAAACCGGCCTGCCCTATGAGGCGCATCTGGTGACACTGGCAGATGCGGATGTCAAAAGCTCCGAGTTCCTGTCGCTGAACCCGAACAACAAGATCCCGGCGATAATCGACCCCGACGGTCCGGATGGCGTGCCGCTGGCCCTGTTCGAAAGCGGTGCCATCCTTCTGTATCTGGCCGAGAAAACAGGTAAGTTTCTTGGCCAAAACGCGGCAGACAAGCACCGGATCACACAATGGCTGATGTTTCAAATGGGCGGCATCGGGCCAATGTTTGGCCAGCTAGGCTTTTTCTACAAATTCGCAGGCAGCGCGATAGAAGATCCGCGCCCGCGCGAGCGTTACATTAACGAAGCCAAGCGCCTGCTGAACGTGGTGAATACGCAACTGGAAGGACAGGATTGGATCGCGGGCGAGTATTCCATCGCGGATATCGCTCTTGCTCCGTGGCTGAATGCACTGGATTTCTATGGTACTAAGGATGTTGTTGACTGGGACGGTTATTCCAATGTCGTTGCTTATGTCGATCGTTTCTTCCAACGCCCAGCGGTTCAGCGCGGCAAAGCCATACCCGCACGAGACTGATAACAGTTAAAAGAAATGGGGCGCCAAACCGGCGCCCCTTTTATCGATCAGCCGGGCAGAGTGCCTGTCAGCACGTAACGTAGAATTTCGACCACCTGAACGGGTTCTTCCGCCACAGCCAACGCGGCGGCATCAACCTCTTTCAGCGCGTGCTGGTGATCCGGGCCATGCAGAACGATGATCGACTTGCCCAATGCTGCAGCATAACCCGCGTCAAAGGCGGCGTTCCACTGCTTGTATTTGTCGCCAAACCTGACGACGACAACATCCGCATCCGCAATCCCCTTGCGGGTCCGGATCGCATTGACCATCGCTCCCTTGTGGTCGTGCCAATACTTGTTCGGCTCGGCCCCAAGAATGGCCACACCACAATCATCACTGGCCGCGTGATCGGTTACAGGGCCGTTGAAGGTCACGTCCAAGCCTTGCGCCCCATCGATGATCTGTTCACGCCAGTCAGTGTGGATTTCTCCGGAAAGATAAACGTTCAGGCCCATGGCAAACTCCGCTGTTGTTTCCGACCAATTTAAGGGTCCCACACCCAAAGCCCAACGCGGATTCCGGAAAAACGCTTACATTTTACGAGCCACTAGGAATCGGCGAGCGTCACGTACGGGGAAACTGTCGCTCTCGATGATGCGGAACCCGGCGTGTTCAATGGCCGCATCAAGATCCGCCTCAGACAGGAATCGCACAAACGGAGCCTTACCAAAGAACTGCATGATCGGAAGCGCGAGACGAATAGCGTAATACTTCAGGCTCGCTCCGCTGGACGGTCGGCAAAATGTTTTCGAGATAAACAGTCCGCCGGGTCTAAGGACCGAATGTACTCGGCTCAATGTCAGATCCAGATCTTCGACCAGGTGCAAAAGATTGAATGCCAGCACCGCATCAAAAGAACCCTCAGGCGGTCGATTTGCATCAGCCTCGGTAAAGGTGACGTTTTCGATGCTTTGCGAAGCGGCGTTTCGACGTCCAACGGCCAACATACCGGGGGACACATCGGTTGCAGTGATAGATCCTACATATCCGGACAGCTTCAGCGCAGTCATGCCTGTGCCGCACCCAAGTTCCAGAACATCATCGGATTTCTTCAGGTAAGACGCTGTCCGTTCCAGCGTATGCTCGTACGAAGCCATGTCTTTTATGGGCGAGCAGGCATATTTCTCGGCCACTCCATCCCAGAATTTCGCAGTGGTGGTCATTGAGGAGTCTCCTTTCGGCGAGAATTTATTCATGCGCAGACCGAATATAAATTGCCGAAATTTGCAGGTTTACTATACATTTTTGTATGAATGAGTTTGGCGATTTTGATTGGAACCACATCCGGGCCTTTCTGGCGACGGCTGAAACTGGGTCATTTTCCGCGGCGGCACGGCAGCTGCGGCAAACGCAGCCTACCCTGAGTCGCCAGATAGCAGCGCTTGAACAGGACTTGGGCGTGATGCTGTTTGAACGGGTTGGCAGAACCCTTGAGATCACTCAGGCCGGATTGGAGCTGCTGGATCATACTCGCAAAATGGGGGACGCCGCCAACCGCATCGCGCTGACGGCGTCCGGACAGGCACAATCCATTGAAGGCCGGGTTCGCATCACCGCCAGTGACGTGATGTCGGCCTATGTCTTGCCCGACCTGCTGCGCGAAATCCGGGCGCAAGCCCCGCGCCTGCGGATTGACGTGATTGCCTCAAACGATATTCAGGATCTTATGCGGCGCGAGGCAGATATCGCGATCCGCCATGTCCGTCCTGATCAACCCGACCTAATCGCGAAGCTGGTACAGGAGGCGTCGGGGCATTTCTATGCAACCACAGAGTATCTCAACCGTGCGGGACGCCCAAAATCAAAGCTGGACCTTTCACGGCATGAGTTCATCAGCTTTGGCGACAACAATCAGATGATCGCCTATCTGAAGCCGCTTGGCATTCACCTGACCAACGAGAATTTCCGGCTTGGGTCTCAGAACGGAATAGTGGCTTGGGAATACGCCAAACAAGGCTTTGGCATCGCGCCCATGTCGCAGACCGTCGGCGATGCGACACCAGGTATGGAGCGTGTATGCCCCGGGATGGAGGCTATCACATTTCCGATCTGGTTGACCACGCATCGCGAGTTGCACACCAGCCGCCGCATCCGGCTGGTCTATGACTTACTGACCAAGTTCCTGTCCAAATAAAAAACGCGCCCGAAGGCGCGCTTTCCATTGGAGCCTCAGAGCTCTAACCGCGCAGAACTCCGCCCGTCGCCTTGGCAACCTTAGCAATGATCTTCTCGGCCACGGCTTCGATGTCTTTTTCCTTCAGCGTCGCCTCAGTCGGTTGCAGGCGCACGGTAATGGCAAGAGACTTTTTGCCTTCGCCAAGGCTGCCGCCGATGAATTCGTCAAAGACACGCACGCTCTCGACCAGCGCCTTGTCGGCACCCGCGGCTGCGTTCACCAACGTCAGCGCTTCGACATCGGCATCGACGACAAAGGCAAAATCACGCTCGACCGCCTGCAAGTCGCGTAGTTCCAGCGCAGCGCGAGTGGCACCGTATTTGCGGGGCAAAGGCACTTCGTCCGGCCAGATGGTGAACGCCATTGCCGGACCTTTTATGTCCATCGCCTGCAAAACGCGCGGATGCAGCTCTCCGAAGACACCCAGTACTTTTTTCGGACCCAGACAGATTTTGCCATGGCGACCCGGATGCCACCATGGATCGCCGTCGCGCAAAATCTGAACCTTTTCGGGCGCACCAATGGCAGCCAGTACAGCCTCGACATCAGCCTTGGCATCGAACACATCCACCGGACGCGCAGCACCGTGCACATCCTTGGGGCCCGAACGTCCAACCAGCAGGCCGGTGATCTGGGTTTTCTGATCACCCGGCTCGCCATTGTGAAAGACCGGGCCGACCTCGAACAAGGCGACATCCGCGAAACCGCGCGCCTGATTGCGGGCCGCAGCCTGCAACAAGCCAGGCAGCAGATCGGGGCGCATATGGCTCATCTCGGATGAAATCGGGTTTTCGAGCATGGTCGTAGTATCGCCACCACCGAACAAAGCCGCCGAGGCCTGATCAATGAACGTATAACTGACGCATTCGTTGTAACCCAGCACCGCGCAGGTACGGCGCGCCATGGACTGACGGCGTTGTGTCGGGGTCATTACCGGTTTCGGTATCCCCTCGGTCACGCGCGGCAGCGGCCTGCCTTGCAGCTTTGTCAAGGAAGCAATCCGCGCGACTTCTTCCACCAGATCGGCCTCGCCCAGGATATCCGGGCGCCAGCTGGGGACATGGGCCATCTCACCTTCCAGACGAAAGCCCAGACGGGTCAGGGTCTGTCGCTGTTCGCTTTCGGGAATATCCATCCCGACCAGAGACTGCACCCTTTCCGCATTCAGCTTGTAGGCACGCGCATGGTTCGGCGCTTTACCAGCCTCAACCACGTTGGAGGCTTCTCCACCGCAGATGTCCAGAATCATCTGGGTCGCGTGTTCCAGCCCCTCGCGGGTGTATTCCGGGTCGACACCGCGCTCGAACCGATAGCGCGCGTCAGAATTGATCTTGAGCGCACGGCCTGTGAGAGCGATCTGAACATGATCCCAGAACGCGCTTTCAAGGAAGACGTTTACCGTTTCCTCGGTACATCCGGTTTCCTCACCGCCCATGATGCCCGCAATCGACTCCGGACCTTTGTCATCCGAAATCACCATCATTCCGGTTTGCAGCGTGTATTCTTTTTCATCCAGCGCAACCAGCGTCTCGCCGCCTTTGGCGCGGTGCACCCGCAGGTTGCCCTGAACCTTGTCGGCGTCGAACACGTGCAGCGGGCGATTGTGATCGTAGGTCATATAATTGGTGATATCCACCAGCGCCGAGATAGGACGCAGACCTATGGCCTTCAACATATCCTGCAGCCATTGCGGGCTGGGGCCATTCTTCACGCCACGGATCAGACGGCCAGTGAAATGTGGCGCGCCATCCAGCGTGTCTTCGTCGATCGTCACCTTGATCGGGCAATCGAAATCACCCGGAACATGCGTATAGTCACGCTGCTTCAACGTGCCAATTCCACGCGCGGCCAGATCGCGCGCAATCCCTTCAACCCCCAGCGCATCCGGGCGGTTCGGAGTGATCGCGATTTCGATCATCGGGTCGACTTTGGAAGGGTCGTTTTCTGCAAGCCAGTCCACAAATGTATCACCCACTTCGCCCGAGGGCAGTTCGATGATGCCGTCATGTTCATCCGACAGTTCCAGCTCACGCTCGGACGCCATCATGCCAAAGCTTTCGACACCGCGGATCTTGCCGACGCTGATGGTCAGGTCCAGGCCAGGGATGTACATGCCCGGTTTGCAGACCACGACCGTGATCCCTTCACGCGCATTGGGTGCACCGCAAATGATCTGTAGCTCGCCCTCGTCTGTATCGACCTTGCAAACGCGCAGCTTGTCTGCGTCAGGGTGTTTTTCGGCGTGTTTCACATAGCCCAGCGTAAAGCCTGCCAGCCGTTCGGCCGGGTTCACGATCTCTTCGACCTCAAGCCCGAGATCGGTCAGCGCCTCGGCGATTTCATCAACCGAAGCATCAGTGTCGAGGTGGTCTTTCAGCCAGGACAGAGTGAATTTCATTGCACGGGGCCTTTTTTGGCAAACATCCAGTCGGCACAGGCAATGGCAAAGAATGCGCCGGGGTGCAAGCTCTGCGCGTCACGGATAGGTGGGGGTGCGGCCCAAAAGCTCATCCAGCTGCCATCCGATCCAGCCATGGGGGATGAAATGCCCACCGGGATGCGTGTCCAGCGTCACCTGCCCCTGCGCGCAATCGGTCCATTCCACTCGTCTGAGCGTCAGGAACGGTTCCACACTCCAATCACCGCGCGGAGTCGCTGCACCGCAGCCATATTTCTCACGCCACAGCGCCACCGGGTATGTCATGTCGCCACCCGGACCAAACGGGAAATCCATTACCGTGTCATCTGTCCCATGGACATGCCGCGCCTCTCGCGGGGCTTGCGGGCAGGTCTCGGTCTGGCGGAGTGTTCCCGCCACACCCAGCAGTGCCGCGATATCATCGCCGGTTTCGCAGACAAAGCGCCACGCCATCGCACTGCCAAAGGAATAGCCTGATACATAGATGCGGGTCGGGTCTATCGGATAGCGCCTGGCGATATCCTCAAGCACCCGGTCGGCAAAAGGCACATCATCCGAGCTTGCAGACCAGAAATTCCAGCTTTTGCCCAAACCGTTCGGGGCCACCAGCAGCACACCCCGACGCTTCGTGGCCCCTGCAATCCGTTCGTGGTTCACCACCACGGTTCCTTGCCGCGCCCAACCATGGAAATGCAGCAGCACGGGCAGAGGTGTTTCACCATCCCAGCCATCAGGTTCGAGAACGTGATACGAACGGTCACCGAGATCACAGGCAATATCGCCGTGGCATTCTGTTTTCCAGGGACCCATGGCAAAGGCGGGCGAGGCAATTAACAGGAGAAGGCAGAGCAATCGACAGATCATGCGCCCGACCCTAACGAGGCATTCCGCCCTGTCACTTAACATATCGGTGTGGTCCGAACGCAGGCCGCGCTTCAGCCCGGCACCCACCCATCGCACATGGCGGGCTGAAGCCCGCCCTACATCAGGTCAAAGCATCAAGCCGCGCTGTGGCCAGACCGCGGGATGGCGATCCTTGGGTTGTGGTGGGCAGTTTATGCTGGCCAAGTCCGAGCGCTGTTCGAGCGTTGTACTGTCGGGGACAAATCGCCAGCCCGTGCGGGCAGTCTGGCGATAGCGCGGCTGCCTGTCGGCCTTTGCTCCGCGCAATGTAGAATCTCATTAGTCTAGTCGAGCCCCAATTGTTTGAGCGCCCAAGCAATAAACACCGCTGTAACAACGGACACAAAAACGGTTGGGATGTTACCAACTACATTCGCGAACCACTTTCTCCACCAAGGTTGCGATAGCCTCTCAAGTTCGTCAAAGCCCTTACTATTCAGGCGCAAGAGATATTCACAAGGATCATCCGGTGTGAGGTAAGAAGATCTGCTGCTCGATTCATATCTTTCTTCAAAAAGCTCTTCGTCACGCAAGAACCTTATTTGGTCAAACTCCTCATTTGACCAATCTGGATAATCCTCAAAGGGATTCCCATGCTCGTCTGACCAAGCACGCTTCCATCGGAGCCATGGGTGTGGCGATACTTCAAATCGCTGAAGTACCGCTTTCCGAACCCGCTGGTTTTTATTCACCGCGACAAACCACCATGCAGGTTCGGCATATCCAGCGCCGCGAACCCATAGTGGCGCAGCCAGCGCAGGTCAGAATCAAAGAACGCCCGCAAATCCGGAATGCCGTATTTCAGCATCGCCAGACGGTCGATGCCAATCCCGAATGCAAAACCCTGATAGACCTCGGGGTCGATCCCTCCAGCGGCGATCACCTTGGGGTGGACCATGCCGGAACCCAGAATCTCCATCCAGTCGTCGCCCTCGCCGATCTTCAGCTGACCGTTATCCCAGGAACAGCGGATATCGACCTCGGCCGATGGCTCGGTGAAGGGGAAATGCGAGGCGCGGAAGCGCAGTTCGACATCGTCGACCTCGAAGAACGCTTTCACGAATTCTTCCAGAACCCATTTCAGGTTCGCCATCGAGATGTCTTTGTCGATGGCCAGCCCCTCGACCTGATGGAACATCGGCGTGTGGGTCTGGTCGTAATCGGCGCGGTAGACGCCGCCCGGACAGATCACGCGGATCGGCGCGCCCTGTTTTTCCATCGACCGGATCTGTACCGGCGAGGTATGGGTGCGCAGCACGTGCGGCGGGCGGTTATCACCCTCGGCGCGGTACATATAGAACGTGTCCATCTCGGCCCGTGCGGGGTGGTGACCGGGGATGTTCAGCGCGTCGAAATTGTACCAGTCGTCTTCAACACGCGGCCCTTCGGCCACCGAGAAGCCCAGTTCAGCAAAGATCGCGGTCAGTTCCTCGGTCGCCTGGCTGATCGGGTGGATTGACCCCTGACGGCGCGGGCGGGTCGGCAGGGTGACGTCCAGCCATTCGGTCCGCAGGCGCTCATCCAGTGCAACATCGGCCAGCGCGGCTTTTTTGGCGGACAGCGCCGAGTTAATCTCATCCTTCAGGGCATTCAGCGCCGGGCCTGCGACCTGACGTTCCTCGGGCGTCATCTTGCCCAGCTCGCGCATCTTCAACGCGACCTCGCCTTTTTTGCCAACAGCCGCGACGCGGATCGCCTCAAGCGCGTTTTCGTCGCCTGCCTCGGCGATTTGGCCCAGATACTTTGCCTTAAGATCGTCCATGACGGCCCTCTGAATTTGGTCGAGAACCTGCTATCGGCCCCGCCCCGCGAATGCAAGCGGGACGGTACGCATCAATAGCTGTATTCGGGATAAATCCGGGTCAGGTCTCCATTCCAGTCGCCATTGTAGTGTTCCAGCAACTCATCTGCCGGAACCTTGCCGGTGTCGATGCTTTCCTTCAACGCATTCAGGAAATGCGTCTCATCCGGGACCAGCCCACCAGCACCGGGGCGCGCGCGGGCTTTCAGGCCCGCCTCGGAGATCGCCACGACTTCACGCGCCAGATCATGCATGTTGACGTTGCCAACCTGCGCCTGAAGCCCGTCTTTAGCCGCCGCAACACGCAGCCCCTCGCGCGTTTCGGCATCCCAGCCCTTGACCAGATCCCACGCCGCATCCAGCGCGGTTTGGTCATAGGTCAGCCCGACCCAGAAGGCCGGCAAGGCGCAAAGTCGTCGCCAAGGGCCACCATCCGCGCCGCGCATCTCCATGAACTTCTTGATCCGCGCCTCGGGGAAGGCCGTCGTCAGGTGATCGGCCCAATCCGACAGGGTCGGCGTTTCTCCCGGCAATGCAGGCAATTCACCCTTGAGGAAATCGCGGAACGACATGCCCAGCGCGTTGATGTACTGCCCGTCGCGGTAGACAAAATACATCGGAACATCGAGCGCGTATTGGACATAGCGTTCGAATCCAAAGCCATCCTCGAACACGAAGGGCAACATGCCCGTGCGCGCATCGTCCAGATGTCGCCAGATATGGCTGCGCCAGCTTTTCTGGCCGTTCACCTTGCCTTCGAAGAACGGAGAATTGGCAAACAGCGCCGTCGCCACCGGCTGCAACGCCAGCGCCACGCGCAGTTTCTGTACCATGTCGGCCTCGGACCCGAAGTCGATATTGACCTGAACGGTACACGTCCGCCGCATCATGGCGCGGCCCATGGTGCCGACTTTTTCCATATAATCGTTCATCAGCCGATACCGCCCCTTGGGCATCAGCGGCATCTGGTCATGCGTCCAGATCGGCGCCGCGCCCAGACCGATGAATCCCACGCCGATCTCATCGGCGATATCCTTCACCTCGCGCAGGTGAGTGTTCACCTCATCGCAGGTTTCATGGATCGTCTCCAGAGGGGCGCCCGACAGCTCCAGCGCGCCACCCGGTTCAAGGCTGACATTTGCGCCGTCCTTTTCCAGACCGATCAGATGACCGGATTCACGGACCTCTCCCCAGCCGTGGCGATCCCGCAACCCCTCCAACACGGCGACAATGGATCGCTTTCCTTCAAAAGGCAGAGGTTTCAGCGTGTCCTTGCAATAGCCGAATTTCTCATGCTCGGTGCCGATGCGCCAATCTTGCTTGGGTTTGCAACCCGATTCCAGATATTCGGCCAGTTGTTCATGGCGTTCGATCGGACCGCCGCCGGACTGAGGGATGGACATGAACCGTGCTCCGATCCTGCTGTGTCTGTTTTGAAGGTCAAGTGGTGGTCGTAAATGGCGCCAGTGTCAATGCAACGGCAAATGCGCCGGGCGCGACGGTGTACGTTCCCAGATAACGACCGGATGCTGCGATTTGCCGTTGAGTTCCGACAGCATTTGCTCGGTTTTGAGGCCCGGCAGGTTTGAGAATACGTCGAACAACGCCTCGGCTCCTTCTGCATTCACAGGAATGTGAAGCGCTGGCTGGCCCGGCTGATCCAGAACCCAATGTGCGGGGTCGGAGGTCGGGTCAAGGGCCAGACGCTCAATTTCGCGGGACGCGACGATGCCGCCATCCAAGGGACCCAGATAAGTGATCTGGCCTTCATCAATCGTCACGACACCTTGCCCACCCGCCCCTGTTCTGAAACGCGCGCGCTGAATGCCGATCACAGCCAAAGCCGCTGACACGACAATCAGAAACCAGCCTACCCAGGCCAACAGCCCACCCGGCCCGCTGATCCAGCTCAGACCAAGGATCAGGACAAAAGCCGCGACCAGAACCTCGCGCCAACGCCAAAGCGCCAGTTTTGCTTCGGGTCGGATGAAACTCATGAGAGCACCCTTTGCGGTTCCTGAAGCAAAGCGACCTTGTACCAGCCCACCTGTTGGAACCCGATCGCCTCATAGGCACGGGCGGCAGGTGCGTTGTTCGCAAACAGGATCGCGGCCGCCGCGCCCTCGGTTTTTGCTTTCTGCATCAATGCGGTCGTGACCCGTCGACCCAGGCCACGGTTTCTGTTTTTACGTGGAACAAAAACACCACCGACCTGAACTTGGTCGTGAACCCTGGCATTTACAGACGCCATGGCAACCGGCGCGTCGCCTTCCATCAGGACAATCGCCCTGCCTGCGGTCATTTCCGCCTCGACGCGCTCTGCGGCAAGCTCACGCGCCTCTTCGCCTGCGGCTTGTCCGGTATCCTCGATGTAATCCGCAAACCAAGTGTGCAGCCTTGCTCGATCCTCGGCGCGCAAAGCGCGATAAGGAACAGGTACCTCAGTCAGACCGCGCAGGTCACGTCGATAAAGCGGTTCATCGTGATTCAACCGGTACTTCGCCTTCCCCAATCCCAGAGCGCCCAACGTCAACTCGACCTGAGGTGCATCCCCCGTCATACCCAAAACGGTTTCGCCTTCGATTATCCGAGCGAACCACTCGGCAGCTTCGGTTTCAGCGTTGGGCAATTGAACCATCAGATAGCCCTTCTTGCTGAGCCCGAAGACACCCTGAACCTGATCCTCACCCCAGATGAAGTAGCGGCTGGAATATTCATTCGCATTCAACCCCACCCCATGAGCCGCCAAATTGCCGCGCAAGAACATTGAACTGTCAGGGTAGCGGGCCAGAAACCTCTCAAGCGCCGGGGCATCCGATTGAACCGCCTCGCGAATCACGACCAATCTCCCAATGCCTGCTGCCACATGGTCAACGCGGCCACCGCCGCTGTATCCGCCCGCAGAATACGCGGGCCAAGACTGACCACATGCGCATAGGGCAAAGCCGATAGCCGTGCGCGCTCAGCGTTGGAAAACCCGCCTTCCGGGCCGATGAGAATAGCCCAGGGGCGCCCTTTTTCATTCGCTGCCAGCCGCAAGGCCGAGCCGACCTCGGCTTCGTTGCAGAACATCAACTGCCGACCTTCAGGCCAGGTCTTCAGCACGCCGTCCAGCCGCTGAAGGTCTGCCACTTCGGGCACGTAGGTTCCTCCGCATTGTTCAGCGGCTTCGATTGCATGAGCCTGAAGCCGGTCTTGCCGGATACGGTCTGCGTTGGTGAATTCGGTCTGAACTGGCAGGATGCGAGCCGCGCCCATTTCAGCGGCTTTTTCAACAATGAAATCGGTGCGCGCCTTTTTGATCGGCGCAAACAGGAACCACAGATCGGGGGGCAGCTGCAAAGGTTTGGTCTGCCTGATACAGGTCAGAGCGCCGCCACGTTTTCCGGACTCAGCCACCTCGGCTAGCCACTCTCCATCTTTGCCGTTAAATAGCGCCACTGCTCCGCCAACCGGCAGTCGCATGACGCCAAACAGATAGTGCGCCTGATCGCGTGTCAAAGGAACCGATTGCCCCTGACCCAAGGGCTGCTCTACATACAGTCTGATTTTCGCACTCATGAGACCTACATATGCAAGGCAATGCCCCAACACCAGATGGTCAAGTCGCCGATGCCGTCACCGGCAATTGGGTCGACACCCATGCCCCAGCCTTTGCCCGTCCGTATCTGCGCCTCAGCCGCGCGGACCGGCCCATCGGCACATGGCTGTTGCTGCTTCCATGTTGGTGGGGGCTGGCGCTGGCCATCCTGCATGACGGCCAACCGCGTTGGGAAGATCTGTGGATTGCCCTAGGCTGCGCATTCGGAGCCTTTTTGATGCGAGGTGCCGGTTGCACGTGGAATGACATTACAGACCGGGAATTCGACGCACAGGTTGAACGCACACGATCACGCCCGATACCGTCGGGGCAAGTCAGTGTCCGGCAAGCTGCGGCCTGGATGATCCTGCAAAGTCTTCTGGCGCTTGGCATTCTGCTCAGCTTCAATCAGGCGGCCATTGCCATGGGTGTGTTATCTTTGCTGCCGGTGACCGTTTATCCGTTTGCCAAGCGGTTTACCTGGTGGCCTCAGGTTTTTCTGGGTCTGGCCTTCAACTGGGGCGCATTGCTGGCCTGGACGGCGCATAGCGGGTCGCTCGGCTGGCCTGCTGTCACACTGTACCTGTCCGGCATCGCGTGGACCCTGTTCTATGACACGATCTATGCACATCAGGATACCGAGGATGATGAACTGGTCGGCATCAAATCCACCGCGCGCCTGTTCGGCACCGACACGGCGAAATGGCTGAAGTATTTTCTGGTCGCAACAGTATCGCTGATGGGGCTGGCCATTATTGATGCCGGGGTGCCTGACGCGTCGATTCTGGCGTTGGGGATCGCGCTTTGCGGTCCCTGGGCCATGGGCTGGCACATGATGTGGCAATTGCGCGGGCTAGATACCGAAGACAACGCCAAACTACTGCTGCTGTTTCGGGCCAACCGCGATACCGGCTTTATTCCGCTGATCTTCCTCTGCGTCGCCTTGCTGCTCTGATTGCACCCGCTGTACGGGGCCTGTAAAGATCGGCGCAAACGCCTGAGGAGTGCCAAACCCAAACATGCGTCTGCCGTATTTTATCGCTGTTTCCCTGATCTTTCTCGTATCAGCCGGCCTGTCGCTTCTGGCAGCCAGCTATGCTGTTACCGAGATCGAAGAATCATCAGAACTGGCTGTACGGCGCTCGCTGGACCTGAAAGGACATGATTGGGCCGAGGTCGAGGCCGATGGTTTGCGGGTGGTCCTGACTGGTACAGCGCCAGATGAGGCGACCCGCTTTAACGCTCTGACCGCCGCGGGAACCGAAGTTGATACATCTCGCGTAATCGATGAAATGGAGGTTATCGCAACTTCTGCCCTCGCAGCACCGCGCTTTTCGGTAGAAATCCTGCGCAATGACAGTGGAATCTCGGTGATTGGTCTGATCCCGGCCAGTGAGAACAGGGACAAGCTGATCCAACGGCTGGGCAATCTGGACAGATCCGTTGCCGTGTCGGACCTGATGGAAACAGCGGATTATCCAAAGCCCAAAGGATGGGATGCCGCAATTTCTTACGCGTTAGAGGCCCTAACCCACCTGCCCCGCGCCAAAATTTCCGCCAACCCGGATTTGGTCAGGATCACGGCAATTGCCAACAGTCAGCAAGAAAAACAAAAACTGGAACGCGACCTGACCCGTACGGCACCGCCCAGCCTGCGGGTTGGGCTGGCAATTTCAGCACCTCGCCCGGTCGTCACGCCTTTTACTTTGCGTTACCTGATCGACGAAGGAGGTGGGCATTTTGACGCCTGTTCCGCCCAGGATGAGAAGGCACGTGACCGTATCGTGGCCGCCGCGAAGAACGCGGGGTTGACGGGGTCTTATTCCTGCACCGTCGCCTTGGGCGAACCATCGCCACGCTGGCCAGAAGCAGCCGAGAAAAGCATTCAGGCGCTGTTCAGGATCGGCCAGGGTTCGGTCACCATTTCCGACGCAGACATTACCCTGATTGCTGCCGAGGGCACCGATCCTACGGTGTTCGACCGGGTTGTGGGCGAGCTTGAAACCGAGCTGCCTGCGGTTTTCGCACTGCACGCCGTTTTGCCAGAGCCTGAAACAACGAACGCAAACGGCCCGGTCGAGTTCTCGGCCACCCGCAGCCCTGAAGGGCTGGTGCAATTGCGCGGACGGCTGGGTGATGAAACTCTGCGCGACATGGTCGACAGCTACGCGCGCGCGGCCTTTGGGTCCGATCAGGTGTATACCGCCACCCGCATCGTTTCGGATCTTCCGGCGGACTGGCCAGTACGTGTTTTGGCCGGTCTGGAGGCTTTGGGTCAGCTCCACAACGGCGTATTGACCGTTACACCCGATACGGTCGAACTGATCGGCCTCAGCCACGAAGAAGACGCCAAGGCTCGCATCGCAGGTCAACTATCCGACAAGCTGGGCGAGGGGCAGGAATACACCCTGACCATCACCTATCAGCCCCCACCGGAACCCGAGGACGCTCTGCCCGACCCGGAAATCTGCGAGACCCAGATCGCCGAAATTCAGGCTACCGGTAAGATCGCCTTTGAGCCCGGATCGGCCACGATTGCATCAGACTCGCGCGATGTGGTGAACCAGATTGCGGATATCCTGCGCGACTGCGGTCCGATCCGTATGGAGATTCAGGGCCACACAGACAGTCAGGGCCGTGAAGAGATGAACCAACAACTCAGCCAGGCGCGGGCACAATCCATCCTGAACGAATTGCGCGGGCGGCGCATTCCTACCAGCAGCTACACCGCTGTGGGATATGGGGAAACGCAACCCATCGCTGACAACGACACCGAAGAGGGCCGGGAAGAAAACCGCCGGATCGAGTTCCGTCTGATCCGCCCTGAGCCTGTTGCGAGTACCAAAACAGGCCTTGAAGCGCTTGAGACCGAGGCTGCGACTTCCGCAGAGGACCAAACCGACACGACCGCACCTGATGCGGATGCAGGGGACCAGTAAGTTGAACAGAACAGAATTCGTCATTGTCACTGCCATTATCCTGTTCGCCGCCTTCTGCATGGGCTGGTTTGCCAACTGGCTGGCGCACCGCCTGTCCCGCGTAAGTCAAAGCGATGTCGCTGATCTGGACCGGATGAGTCAGGAGTTGCACGAGGCCGAGGAAACACGCGATCAGGCCATCACCTATTTGCAGCAACGTGAGGCCGAATTGACGAACCAGCTAACCCAGACAGAGGCCGAGCTGGCAGCCGCAATGGATGGCCTGCGGGCCGCGCGTCAGGAGGCCGAAGAACTGCGCGGACGGATCAACAACGCGGATTAAGCGCACGACCTTGCGCCGTCGCCGAAGTTTGCAAGAATAAACGGTCGCTAAGTACTACCACCGGGTCAGCGCGTCTTCGTCTTCGTCTTTGGCTGCGACCCATTCCGCACCAGAGTGGGTGATTTCCTTCTTCCAGAAGGGTGCGCGAGACTTCAGATAATCCATCAAGTATTCCGCTGCCTCAAACGCATCTTTACGATGCGGCGCAGCGGTGGCCACCATCATGATCCTGTCCCCCGGGGCCAGTCGGCCATGACGGTGAATCACCAGGACGTCACCCAATGACCACCGCTCCTTGGCTTCCTGGGCAATCTTGGTCAGGGCCCGTTCCGTCATACCCGGATAGTATTCAATCTCCATCACGTCCAGATCACCGCTTGCCAAGTCGCGCACAACGCCAGTGAAGGTGACAATGGCTCCGTTGGCATCATCCCCGGCGGCAAAAGCATTGGCCTCGGCCCCCAGATCGAATGCTTCCTGCTGAACAGCGATCCGCATGGGTCAGCCGCCTGTCATTGGTGGAAAAAATGCCACTTCCCGAACGCCCGACAGCGAGGCGTCGAAATCCGACAACTCCTGATCCAGTGCAACGCGCAGGGCGGACAAATCGGCAAATGCCGCGGCATAGCGATCTTCCCGCGCGCTCAACTCGGCCACCAGGTCATTGACTGTGACTGCCTGCGTCTCGACCTTTTCCTTTGGCAAGCCGATACGCTCGCGAACCCATGCAAAATACAGCACATCCATCCCTTAGATCTCCTTCAGATGTGGCATGGCTTTACGTAGGTAATCATAGCCGGTGATCAATGTCAGCGTCGCCGCAATCCACAGCAACCACAGCCCGATCTGGCCCGCCCAAAACATGCCATGGATGTTCCAGCGCAGGTGGTTCACATCTTCAACCTGGCCCGCGATGACCTGTTCTACCAGCGAAGCGTCCATGCCGAAACTCGCCATCACGGCATAGTGTTCAAAGATACCCTGCGAGAACAGCACGGCAATGGCGATCATCTGCGCTGTTGTTTTCCACTTAGCCAGCTTTGTAACCTTCAGCGTCCCCGCAACATCGCCCAGATATTCGCGCAGGCCCGAGACAAAAACCTCGCGGAACAAGATTACGGTGGCGGGTAGCACGAGCCATGGCGTCCAGTGTTCGGTCGAATAGCCAACCAGAATCATCAGCGCGATCACCACCATTGCCTTGTCGGCAATAGGGTCCAGCATCGCACCCATCTTGGTTTCCTGTTTCCACGCACGGGCCAGATAGCCATCAAACCAATCGGTGATCGCCGCCGACAGGAACAGGATCAAAGCGAACCAGTCCGCATAGGGCCGCGTGAAGTACAAAAACATAACGGCCAGACCGGGCGCAGCCAGCAGGCGTAGAACCGTCAGGATATTGGGCAAATTCCACTTCATGGCTTGGACCCTATATCGCCGGTTCAAGACAGAAAAGACAAACTGGTAAAAAACTACATCACTCACAACAGCTTGGTCAAAGCGCCGCAGGTCCGACGCTTTGGACCTTGTGTACTTGGCGTTTCACGTCTTTGCGGTCAGATTGCCCGTCAACTGCAAAGCGGAACGTACAGGATGACAGCGCATATTCAAACCGACGCCCGGTCGAACATGGTCGGCAGCCTGTGGATGGTGGCCGCAATGGCGGGCTTTGCGCTGGAGGATGCGTTGCTGAAAGCAGCTTCGACCGCGCTTCCGATCTGGCAGGTAATGGTGCTGTTCGGGACGGGCGGGTCCGTTATCTTTGCCGCGCTGGCGTCAGCTCGTGGAAAACGCCTGATGCACCCAGACGTTCTTTCCCGCCCGATGAAAGTTCGGGTGCTGTTCGAAGTCTTTGGTCGGCTGTTCTATGTGCTCGCCATCGCATTGACGCCCTTGTCCTCGGCCACGGTGATCCTGCAAGCGACGCCGTTGGTTGTGGTCGCAGGCGCGGCGTTGTTCTTTGGTGAAACGGTTGGTTGGCGGCGATGGAGCGCAATTTTTGTCGGTATGATCGGCGTCGTCATTATTCTGCAACCGGCCGGAGACAGTTTTTCACTGCTGTCGATACTGGCCGTGCTGGGTATGTTAGGGTTCGCAGGGCGCGATCTGGCCAGCCGCGCGGCCCCTGCCACGCTTGGAACCGAAGTTTTGGGGTTTTATGGTTTCCTCAGCATTATCGTCGCGGGCGTTGCCTATCAAGTGTGGGAAGGCCTGCCCATGACACCGGTTGGCCTGCACACCAGCCTGCATCTGACGGGCGCGGTTCTGATGGGCGTCATGGCCTATGCCTCGCTCATGAACGCGATGCGCACGGGAGAAGTGTCTGCCGTAACCCCGTTCCGCTATACCCGACTGCTGTTCGGTATTGGGTTGGGTATCGCCCTGTTCGGCGAAAGCCTGAACCGTACCATGTGGGTCGGCAGCGCGCTTATTGTAGCCTCGGGCCTCTATATCCTGTGGCGGGGGCGACAGGTCTAACCCTTGTCGTGGAAGAAATCATAGACTTTCTGAGCCAACCCGGCCGAGATCCCCTCGACCGCTTTCAGGTCCGCCAGATTGGCCCGGCTTACCGCTTTGGCGCTGCCGAAGTGAGTCAGCAAGGCGCGCTTGCGTGCTGCCCCGACACCTGGGATTTCATCCAGCGGCGTGGCACCAACGGCCTTGGCGCGTTTCGCACGGTGGGTGCCAATGGCAAAACGGTGCGCCTCGTCCCTTAGCCGTTGAATAAAGTACAAGACGGGATCGTTGCGTTTCAGCGCAAAGGGGCGCTGACCGATCCGGTGAAACTCTTCCTTGCCGTGGTCACGGTCGACCCCTTTGGCAACACCGACCATCGGAATGTCTTCGACCCCGTGAGCCTGCATGATCTCGTGCACAGCGCTGACCTGCCCGGCACCGCCATCGATCAGCAGCAGGTCGGGCCAAAGCCCCTTATCCCGATCCGGGTCTTCTTTTTGCAGGCGGGTGAAGCGACGGTTCAGAACCTCTTTCATCATGCCGAAATCGTCACCCGGGGTCAGGTCATCGCCACGAATGTTGAACTTGCGATAGGCGTTCTTCATGAACCCGTCGGGCCCTGCCACGATCATGCCGCCAACAGCGTTGGTACCCTGAATGTGAGAGTTGTCGTAGACCTCGATCCGACCGGGCGGGCCGTCCAGATCAAATGCTTCGGCCACACCGCGCAACAACTTGGCCTGTGTCGCGCTTTCCGACATGCGCCGGGCCAGAGACTCTCGCGCATTGCGCAATGCACCTGCAACCAGTTCCTGTTTTTCCCCGCGCTGCGGCACGAGAAGCTCGATCTTACGACCGGCTTTTTCCGTCAAAGCTTCCTGCATCAGATCGGCGTTTTCGATCCCGTCCGACAAAATCAACTGCCGTGGTGGTTCCTTGTTGTCGTAGAACTGGCCAAGGAAAGCTTCCATCACCTCGGCCGGAGATACATCTGGTCCTACACGCGGGTAAAAATCCTTGTTGCCCCAGTTCTGGTTGGCACGGATGAAGAATACCTGAACACAGGCTTGCCCGCTGTCCATATAAAGGCCGATCACATCTGCTTCGGTCACACCACGAGGGTTGATGCCTTGTGCGGTCTGTACCTGCGTCAGCGCCCGGATACGGTCGCGCAGACCGGCGGCGCGTTCGAACTCCATGGCCTCGGACGCAGCCATCATCTGTTCGGCCAGTTCCTCCTGAACCTTGGTCGAGCGCCCCGACAGGAAACGTTCTGCATCCTTCACGCTTTCACTGTAATCCTGTTCCGAAATCAAACCGACACAGGGCCCCGAGCACCGTTTGATCTGATAAAGCAGACAGGGCCGCGTGCGGCTGTCGAACATGGAATCCGAACAGTTGCGCAGCAGGAATGCCTTTTGCAGCTGGTTCAATGTGCGGTTTACAGCACCCGCGCTGGCAAATGGTCCGAAATAGGCGCCCTTCTCCTTCTTGGCCCCACGGTGTTTCTTGATCTGCGGAAACTCATGATCCTTGGCGACCAGGATATTCGGAAAGCTTTTGTCGTCCCGCAGCAGCACATTGTATTTCGGTTTAAGCTGCTTGATCAGGTTCTGCTCCAGCAGCAGCGCCTCGGTTTCAGTTCTTGTGGTCAGAAACATCATCGAAGCGGTCGAAGCGATCATCTTCTCGATCCGGCCCGAATGACCCGGCCTTGTATAGTTCGACACCCGCGCCTTCAGGTTTCGCGCCTTACCCACGTATAAAACCCGACTGTCGGCATCCAGCATCCGGTACACCCCGGGTGAGCTGTCCAGCGTCTTTGCGCAGCGCTGAATGCAGGCATAACCGGTCAGGGACGATTCACTGTGGGTAGTCATGGGATTCCGATATGATTCTCTTTTACTGGCTGCAATCTTGCGGGCCTCAGATCAAGAGAAAACAAATCCACGATTCCTGTGGATAAGTGTGAAGATAAGTTTTCACAGCCATAGAATTTCCCTTGTTTCATTACCACTTCATTAACATGCACAAAAAATAGGCACATTTTCAAGATATTGATTTTTAACAATATTTTTTCACAAATTTAGCAAGTGTATGAAAAAAAAGACATTTTTGTAACACGCGGGTAACACAAACGTGCGCGGTGCAAAACTTGCAGCGATATTGCTTATTCAACTCCCAGAACATCCGGCGTTTTCCACCCAAGGTGCTGACCGCCATCCACGCAAATAAGTTGTCCCGTTACCGCGTGCGCATCCAGAAAATACCCCATGGCGGCGGTGATATCCGATGGATTTGACCCGCGTTCCAGAACCGTATTCGATCTTTGCGCCTGGAAATGCTCGGCGCTTTGACGATGCCCCTGTACCGTCGGTCCGGGCCCAATGGCATTGACTCGGATTGCCGGGGACAGCGCCTGTGCCGAGGTACGGGTCAGCGTCCATAACCCCATTTTGGCGATGGTGTAAGACATGAACTCGGGTGTCAGCTTGCGTACGCGCATGTCCACCATGTTGATGATCAGACCGGTCGCAAGGGGTTCACCGTTTTCGTCTGTATCCGGGACCAGCCCCTGCCCGGCCATGGCTTGGGTCAAAACGAACGGTGCGCGCAGATTGCTGTCGAGATGGCGGTCCCAGCTTTGGCGGGTCGCTGTATGAACGCTGTCATATTCAAAGATCGATGCGTTGTTTACCAGACAGGTGATCGGCCCACCCAGAGCCTCGGCTGCTTTGGGCAGCAGGTCCTGCACCTGTGCCTCGTCCAGCAGATCGGCCTGCAATGCCACCGACCGTCGATCCAATGCCTGTACCTCCGCCACGGTCTCGTGCGCGGGGCGTTCTGAGGACGCAAAATGAACGGCGACATCATATCCACGACCCGCCAGATAAAGCGCCATGGCCCGACCCAGACGAATACCGGCACCGGTCACTAAAGCTCGGGTCATGCTTCACCTCGTTTCGTCAGATCACACCAGCAATACAGTGACATAAAGCGCATAAAGGAGGGTCAGCACCAGACCCCAAACGCGAGAGATATCCTGCTTGAAGACAACAAAGGGAACCAGAAGCAGTGATGCGCCCAACATGACCCAAAGGTCAAAATGCAGGAAACCGGGATCGACCGGGATACGCCCGAACCAGGTTGCGATCCCGATAATGGCCAGAAGATTGAACATGTTTGAGCCAATCACGTTGCCTAGGGCCACATCAGCCTGCCGGCGCAAAGCGGCCATGACAGTCGTTGCCAATTCGGGCAATGACGTTCCGACCGCAATCAAGGTCAGACCGATAACCGTTTCACTGACACCATAGTTCCGGGCGATGACCGTCGCATTTTCCACCAGCAGGTGCGCCCCCATCGGAAGACCCACAAGCCCGAGGATCAGGTAAACCGATACCTTCCAGTAAGGCATGTCAGGATCGGCTTCTTCCAGGCCGTCTAGATCGTCATCATCCGCACAGGCTTCGCCACAGGCCTTGCGGTGCGCCTTTGCTTCACGAAAGGCATTCGTCAGAACCAGGCCCAAAGCCGCCAGCAGGATCAGGCCGCTGACGACGGTGAATGTTCCACAAAACGCCAACCCTATGAACAGGGCCGTCGCCATCAGCATGAAGGCATAGTTCCTACGGCTGTCGCATTCGCTGGTATGGATCGTTGCCAGCATCGCTGGAAGACCAAGAACCAACAGGATATTGGCCGTGTTTGATCCGACAACATTGCCCAGCGCGATACCCGGTGCGTGTTCCTTGACGGCGCTGATAGCAATCAGCAACTCGGGCGCTGACGTGCCGAAGGCCACAATCGTAAGGCTGACGATCAGGGCTGGGACACCCAAACGCAGGCTCAGGTTCACTGCGCCCCGCACCAAGGCATCGCCTGCCAGCAACAGGATCAACAGGCCAAGACCAGACAGCAGCCACGTTGTAATCAAGCCCGGCCTCCTTTTTCACAGGCACAGGGGCCCTTTCCGATGCGGTACCGACCGCATCGCGGACATTTTGCCGAGCTTAGCCTTTTCTGCCCGGGAAACCGCAACTTGCCGAACATTGCCAATACGCCCATTGCGATCAGAAAAAGAGTGACAGCCTTTACGATCACGTCACAAACCGAAACGCGCGTAGGCTGCCCGCTCCTCTAACCCTGCGATGGCGTCCTGCGCCAAGCTGGCCCCAAACCGGGTCCAGATCGGTTTTTTCACGCCATAGCGGCGAAATTTGACCTTGTCGCCGAAACGGTCCTGCATCTTTGGCTTCAGATGTGCGATGCCGTCGATCAACCCCAATTCCTGCGCGCGTCGCGCCAGCCAAACCTCGCCCGTGAACAGATCAGCTTCCTGATTCAGCTTGTCCCCGCGCCGATCTTTGACATGCGCAATGAAATTCTCGTGGATATCGCCCAACAACCCTTGCAGGCGGGCCACGTCCTCTTTCTTTTCCGGTGAAAACGGATCGAGCATGGACTTCGATTTCCCGGCGGTATGGACCCGCCGCTCAAACCCTTGCCGCGCCAGAAAGACATGCGCACCAAATCCAGCCGAGATCACACCGATCGATCCCAGTACGGAACTGTCATCGGCCCAGATCTCATCCGCTGCGGCGGCCAGCCAATACCCACCGGATGCAGCGACGTCTTCGACAAAAGCGATGACCGGCACGTCCAGTTCTTCGGACAAACGCCGAATGCGCGCACCGATCATTGAACTTTGGACAGGGGATCCGCCCGGTGAATTGATCTCAAGCGCCACGGCCGCAGGTTTTCCCTTGCGAAAGGCTTTCTCCAGAACCGGAGCCAGCGTGGCGTCGTTCAAGGACCCGCGCCCGGCCATACCGATGGCGCCGGACAGGCGGACGATGGCCACACATGGGTATTTTTTGACGAACGGCAGGCTGAGCTTCATGGGTGCCGATGTAGAGTGCCACCAACCCGTAAACAAGGGACTCTTCGAACCTTGAACACGACGTGACCCAAATTCACACACTCGACCGGCAAAAATGCAACGCCCCGGCGCGGGTTAGCTGCGAATGCGCCAGCCAGTTTTGAAGATCCAGCCAATAACCACCAGACACACCCCAGTAAAGGCTATGATGGCCAGCAAACTCAGGGCTATGGGCACATCCGCAAGCCCGAAAAACGACCAGCGAAACCCCGAAATCAGATAGACGACCGGATTGAACAACGTGATCGTCTGCCACAGAGGCGGCAGCATTGAGATTGAATAAAACGTACCACCAAGGAAGATAAGTGGCGTAACCACAAGCTGCGGCACCAGTGACATCTGTTCAAAATTACTGGCCCATATCCCGATGATGAACCCCAGCAACGAGAAGCTGAGACATGACAGGATCAAGAACGCCGCCATGGCAAAGGGGTGTTCGATCCGTATGTCGACGAAGAAGGTCGACGTGGCCAGAATGACCAGTCCCACAAACAGCGCTTTGGTGGCCGCCGCACCGACATACCCAATCACGATTTCTATAAAATTCACCGGTGCCGACAACAGCTCGTAGATGGTGCCCAGAAACTTGGGAAAATAAATTCCGAAAGACGCGTTCGAGATCGACAGCATCACTACAGACAGCATGATCAAGCCCGGCACGATGAACGCGCCGTAGGATACGCCCTCGACCTCCTGAATTCGACTGCCGATGGCGGTGCCAAACACCACGAAATACAGCGAAGTGGAAAGAACCGGCGACAGGAAGCTTTGCGCCAGGGTGCGAAAGAAGCGGGCCATTTCGAACCGGTAGATTGCAGCAATTGCGGTCCAGTTCATGCCGCCTCTCCGGATACCAAATTGACAAATATCTCCTCCAGGCTCGATTGCCGTGTCTGCACATCGCGCAACACCAACCCGGCCTGCGACACGTCATTCAAAAGGGTCGTAATGCCTGTGCGATCCGCATGGGTATCGTAGGTATAGATCAGGCTATCCCCGGCGCCATTGAGGGTCAGATTGTGGTTGGCCAAATCATCGGGAATCTTGGCGATTGGCTCGGTCAGCATGACGACAATCTGCTTTTTGCCCATCTGCGCCATAAGCGTGTCTTTGTCCTGCACCAAAAGCAACTCACCCTTGTCAATGACGCCGACGCGATCCGCGATGGCTTCGGCCTCTTCGATATAGTGGGTTGTCAGAATGATGGTGACACCGTCCCGTTTCAGCTCGGCCACGATTTCCCACATATCCTTGCGCAGCTCGACATCCACACCTGCCGTCGGTTCATCCAGAAACAAAACACGTGGTTCATGCGCCAGAGCCTTGGCGATCAGCACGCGGCGTTTCATGCCGCCCGACAGCTCCTTGATGGGGTTCTTGCGCTTGTCCCATAGCGAGAGCTTGCGCAGAATGTCCTCGATCCGGGCGTTGTCTTTGCCCAGCCCAAACAACCCGCGTGACAGCCGAACTGTGTTCCAGACCTTTTCAAACGGTTCCAGCGCGATCTCTTGCGGGACAAGCCCGATCATCCTGCGCGCTGCGCGATAATCCGACTGAATGTCGTGCCCGCCGACTGAAACCGCACCGGATGTTGGCGTGGTTATTCCGCAGATCGTCGAGATCAGAGTGGTTTTCCCCGCCCCATTCGGCCCCAGAAGCGCAAGAATTTCGCCTTCTTCAATGTCCAGAGACACACCTTTCAGCGCCTCGAACCCATCGGCGTAAGATTTGCGCAGATCTCTGATGGATAAAATGGTCGTCATATCCGCTCCCCGTTCTGGCACAGACCCTATCGCCCCGAATACAGGGATAACAGGCCCATTCCGTACCATGTGATGAACAACTGCCAAAAGGAAGACCGTCCTCGTCGGCAATCATCCGGCTTGCAATCCCGACACCAGCCAGCAAACTCTGCTAGGAACGGAGGGCCCTGATGCTGAACGGAATACGTGTTGTCGAACTCGAAGGTCTGGGCCCCGGCCCGTTTGGTGCCATGTTACTGGCAGATCTGGGCGCTGACGTGATAACAATCCACCGCAAAGGGGGCGCCGCAACACCGGGTATGCCGGAACGTTCCCTGCTGGACCGAGGCAAAAGATCCATCGCGCTTGATCTGAAGGACGCCAATGATCTGGATACCGCGCTTCGCCTGATCGACACAGCCGATGCGCTGATCGAAGGATTCCGCCCCGGTGTGATGGAAAAACTTGGGCTCGGCCCGGATGTCTGCCTGACCCGCAATCCAAAACTGGTCTACGGGCGCATGACGGGCTGGGGGCAGGATAGCCCGCTGGCCGACACGGCGGGGCATGACCTGAATTACATCGCCCTGTCCGGTGCGCTCTGGTATGCTTCGCATCCCGGCCATGCACCGCAGACCCCGCCAACGTTGGTAGGTGATATCGGCGGTGGGGCCATGTATCTTGTGGCGGGCATTCTGGCCGGGCTGATCAATGCACAGCGCACTGGCGCAGGTACTGTCGTTGATGCGGCAATCTATGACGGCTCAGCCCATATGATGAACCTGCTTATGACAATGCGCCAAACCGGCAACCTGTCTGAAACCCGGGGTCAAAGCCTGTTGGACGGTCCCCACTGGAGCAGCACCTACGCCTGCGCCTGCGGCGGCTTTATTTCCGTGCAATGCCTCGAACCAAAATTCTATAAGCAGTTTCTGAACTTACTGGGCCTCACAAACGATACCGAGTTTCAGCGGCAATACGACCGTGTTCTGTGGCCTTCGCTTTCACGCCGTCTAACCGACATCTTCGCCAGTCAACCGCGCGACCATTGGGAGGCCCAGTTTCGCGGAACAGATGCCTGCGTTGCTCCTGTCCTCAGCCCGGACGAAGCCCGCTCACACCCGATGAACCTCCATCGCAACAGCTGGCAGGATTTTGACGGCACGTTCCAGGCCGCCGCCGCCCCACGGTTTTCAGGCCATGACTGGACCCCGAAACCCAGCCCCAAGCGCGGCGAGCATACTAAAGAGATCCTCGCAGAGCTCGACGGCCTGCGCTGATCCGCACTTCATCTGGCCCAAAATATCCCGGGGGATGGATTGGCCTCAGGCCAAGAAGGGGGCTGGCCCCCTTTAACCTGCTTACTGCCCGCGTACCGTATCGATCATCAGCTGAACATTCTCAGGATCGGCATCCGGCGTGATCCCATGTCCCAGGTTGAAGATATGCGGTCCCTTAGAGAACGCCTCGACAATCCGCCGCGTCTCATCCACCAGAGCCTGCCCACCGGTCACCATATGCGACGAGGCCAGATTTCCCTGTACACAACCATCAATCTGTACATGTCTGGCGGCCCAATCGGGCGACACCGAATTGTCCAGCGCGACGCAATCCACACCCGTCGTCTTGGCAAACCCGACATACCCCTCCCCCGCCTCGCGCGGGAAACCGATCACCGGGATGCCGGGGTGACGCTCCTTGATGGCCTGTGTAATCACACGACACGGTTCCACCGCGTATTTGCGAAACGCGTCACCTTTCAGGGAACCCGCCCAGCTGTCGAAAATCTTGACCACCTCGGCCCCAGCGTCGATCTGAGCTGACAGATACTCAATTGTTGCCTCCGTGATGCGATCCAGAAGCGCCTCGAATAAAGCAGTATCGCTCTCTCGCAGAGCGTGAGCTGGTCCCTGATCGGGTGTTCCACGCCCGGCGATCATGTAGGTCGCGACCGTCCAGGGCGCGCCGGCAAACCCGATCAGCGCGGTCTCAGACGGCAATTCTCGCGACAGGAACCGAACCGTTTCATAAACGGGCGACAATGTCTCATGAATCGCGTCCACCGGCTTCAGCGCTTCAAACTCGGCTTGCCGCGTGATCGTCGACAAACGTGGGCCTTCGCCGGTCACAAACCACAGATCCGCACCCAACGCCTGCGGCACCAGCAGGATATCGGCAAACAGGATCGCAGCGTCAAACCCATAGCGCCGGATTGGCTGCAATGTGACTTCGGCGGCCAGTTCCGGGTTATAGCATAAAGACAGAAAATCCCCGGCCTGGGCACGGGTGGCCCGGTATTCCGGCAGATACCGACCCGCCTGGCGCATCATCCAGATTGGCGGCACATCCTGTACTTCACCCGCCAGCGCCAGCAGCAGTTTCTTTGTCTCGGCCATATTCGCCCCCAATCTTCCGGTTTTGGCAACGGGTCGTCCTTCGGCGGCAATTTGTCAAGCTCAGCCCCCATTGTCAGGGCAATGTGACGCGACTAAAGCTGTGCACATGACTTTGACCCTGCCCACTCCCGCATCGCCCCTCAGAATTGGCACCCGTGGTTCACCGCTGGCTCTGGCTCAGGCCTATGAAACCCGCCAACGCCTGAGCGATGCTTTCGATCTGCCCGAAGCGGCCTTTGAAATCGTCGTGATCAAAACAACCGGCGACAATCGCGCCATGATCGATGCGGATCGTCCCCTGAAGGAAATCGGCAACAAGGGCCTGTTCACCAAGGAAATCGAAGAGGCGATGTTGCGCGCTGAAATCGATATCGCCGTGCATTCAACGAAAGACATGCCTGTTGAACAGCCCGAAGGGCTGGTTCTGGACACATTCCTCTCGCGCGAAGATGTGCGTGACGCTTTCATCTCACCGCGCCTTAACTCAATCCACGATCTGCCCGAAGGGGCCGTTGTGGGCACCTCGTCTTTGCGGCGCCGGGCACAACTGCTGAATCGGCGGCCGGATCTGAAAGTGGTCGAGTTTCGCGGGAACGTGCAGACGCGGCTGAAAAAACTGGAAGCCGGGGTCGCGGATTGCACTTTTCTGGCCATGGCTGGCATTCGCCGTCTGGACATGGACGAGGTTCCAGCCAACGCCATTTCTCCGGATGACATGCTGCCCGCGATTGCACAGGGTACCATTGGCATCGAACGGCGCAGCAACGACATGCGCGCAGCTGAAATGCTTGAAGCGATTCATCACGCGGAAACAGGATGGCGGCTGGCCGCCGAACGCACCTTGCTGGCCGCGCTGGACGGGTCTTGCGAAACTCCGATCGCCGGTCTGGCAGAACTGGACGGAGACAACTTAAGGCTGCGCGGCGAAGTCCTGCGCCCCGATGGATCGGAAACCGTGAACAGAGATGTGACCGGTGCTGTCAAAGACGGGCCGGAAATGGCCCGCGCGATGGCGGCGGAACTGCTGGAACAGGCGGGTCCGGGTTTTTTCGATTGGAAAAAATCAAATTAAATTGAGGCAGTGTGAACTTGATCACTGTGGCTGCCAGGAATCTCAGGCATTAATGTGACATACCGATGAGGAAGTCGGGTCAGTCTCGAAAGTATCGAAAAGTTTTCAGATTGCCGGTGATTTAATCAGTATTCGAGGGGGCGAGGCTGACCCCCGACTTCCAAAGGTAGCGGGTCGCTGTTGAATTCAACGGCGACCCGTTTACGTTGTATACATCCAACCTTCAGGAAATGGCATCAACAGCGTGACGGACAGCGTGGCGGGTCTGTTCCAGATCCGCATCGGTGATCGCCAGCGACGGATAAAGCTTGCCCGGAGACTTGAAGATTCCATGGGCGCGCAGCACCGCATTGTAAGTGGCGTTACGCTGTTGATCATCATGGTTTGCACTGCGATAATCACGGCATTCAGCGTTGGTGAAATAGATGTCAAACAAAGTCTCGTCACCGCAAATCCGATGCGCGATGCCCGCTTCATTCAAGGCGTCCGACTGAATCTGCTGCAAGTGTTTTCCAATTGCGCGCAAATGCTCATACGCGCCGTCACGCCGCAGAATCTCCATCGTCTTCAGACCAGCTGCCGAGGCGACCGGATTCCCCGATAGGGTCCCCAACTGCATCAGCCAACCTTCTTCCCCGACCTTCGATTTATCGAAATGCTTCATGATCTCGACGCTGGCACCGAGCGCAGCCAGAGGGAAGCCACCGCCCGTGATCTTACCCAAAGTGCAGATATCCGGTGTGACCCCGTATCGTTCCTGCGCCCCGCCATAAGCCAGCCGGAATCCGGTGACAATCTCATCAAAGATCAACAGCACACCATGTTGATCACACAGGGCTCGAAGGCCCTGCAAATATCCTGGTATTGGCGGGATAATCCGTTGTAAAGGCTCGACCATAATCGCGGCAACGTCGTCATTTTCATCCAGCAAAGCAGCGACGGCTTCCAGATCGTTAAAGGGCGCGATCAGCATTTGCTCGGCCACGCTGTCGGGGATACCGGCGCTGTCGGGAACTGCCTGCGGGAAATTGACTCTGCGGCTTGGGGCAAGGCTCATCTGCGCCTCGGCGCTCATACCGTGATAACCGCCTTCAAACTTCAGGATCTTGCTGCGCCCGGTATAAGCCCGCGCCAGGCGAATCGCATACATGTCGGCTTCGCCGCCCGACGCGACAAAGCGCACCTGCTCGCAGCAGGGAACGGCGTCGATGATCGCTTCGGCCAGTTCGATGCCCTTGCTGTTGTTTGCAAAAAACGTCATCCCCTTGGGCAGCTGTTTCAATACGGCTTCCATCACCTCGGGGTGGCCATGGCCCAGCAGCATCGGACCCGAACCGATCAGATAATCGACATATTCGTTGCCGTCCTCGTCCCAGACTCGGCTGCCTTCACCACGGGCGATGATGATTTCGGGATCAAAGTTGCCAAACCCCCCGGCGGGCAGAACGTCATTCGCGCGTGCAATCCACTCGGATTGTGTTCGGATTTTCAGCATCTCAGTCGATCTCCATAATTGGGGTGCCGAGAATATCGAGGTCCGGCACAACACCTAAACCCGGACCTTCGGGCGGAGCAATCCGGCCGTTTTCACGAATTGGTGCATCAGGACACAGATGTGGGGCCACGTAAGAAGACAAGTCGCACGTGTTCATCAGAGAACCTTTCGGCGTTGACGCCGCAAAGTGAAGTGAAGCCGCAGTAATAATATCAGACCCCCATGTGCATTCCGCGCAAATCTCGGCGCCCAAATGCACGGTCAGATCCCGAGCACGACGCATTGCCGACAATCCGCCGAATTTCGAAAGTTTCAGCGCCACTGCATCCATGCACCCCAGTTCATGCGCACGCATAAGCGAGGCAAGATCAAAGGCACTCTCGTCGATTTTCATCGGAAGACCGGTAGCCTGACGGACAGCGGCACAGTCTTCCAGCGTTTTGCCGGGCTGTTCCAACATCACGTCCAGATGTGCCACCGCACGCCCGGTTCGGGTCGCCTGCAAGCGCGATGCCCCACAATTCCAGTCACCATATACCAACGGCCCGGTTCCCACGGCTTCGCGCACTTTGATCAACCGTTCGGCATCCGCCTGCCAATCTCCCTCGACGCCCAGCTTGACCTGAAACTGGCGGATGCCGGTTTGAAAAGCGGATTTGGCAATGCGCGCCATCTCGTCCGGTGCAATGCAAGTAATTGAATGATAGAGCGGCATATCTACCTGCGTTCGCCCACCCAACACCGCATAAACCGGCAACCCTGCCGCCTGACCGAACAGGTCCCAAAGCGCGATATCGACGATCGATTTCGCGTATTGATGCCCTTGCAGAAACACGTCCAGCTTGCGCATGGGGGCGTCTATACCAAAAGGAGTGATCCCGAGGATTTCAGGCCCCATCTCAGCAATGGCTCCCGGCACCCCATCCGCATAGGCCGGCAGGTAATGCGGGATCGGGCAGACCTCACCCCATCCCCTGTGACCGGTATCCGTTTCAAGGCTCAGAATATGGGATTTCACAGTGGCACAAGTCTTGCCGTCAGCCATGTGGTACGTTTCGTGACTTGTCAGATCGACAGACCAGAGCGTTATCTTGTTGATTTTCAAGCGTATACTCCCACTGGATCACCTAATGTGCTTTCATCCGGATGAACGCCAAGCCCAGGTTCTTCTGGCAGGTGCAAGTGGCCATCAACATTCCGAGGCCCACGTCCCCCGGCAATATCGACCGCGATCATGTCCTGACAGGCCCATACGGCAAGGCAGTTGTTATCCGGGATGGTCGCGGCCAGATGCAATGCTTCGGTATCGGCCAGAACCGTACCGCCAGTGGCCATTACGAACATGTCTATCCCATGGGCCAACGCGATATCCCGCATGCGCGCAGCCTTGGTCAGCCCGCCGACGCGGTTCAACTTGATCCCGAAAATCTGAGCCAGACCATCGCGGGCGATACGGGCCGCATCCTGTAAAGTCACAAGGCTTTCGTCCACTGAAACGGGCGACGAATGAAGCCCCGAGATTGCAGCAATGTCATCCAGCGTCTCACAAGGTTGTTCGAACATGACATTAAGGTCCGCGCAGGTGCTCATCACACGCAACGCTTGCTGACGCGTCCAGCCACGATTGACATCATAAAGAACGATCTCGCCGGGTCGCCGAATACTCTCGACATCGCGAACACGCGCGATGTCCCTTTCAACGTCACCACCGATCTTCACGGAATGGGCGATGTAGCCCCGCTGGCGGTACCGCTCTATGACCGCGCGCGTTTCATCGACGGATTTCGCCCCGACCGAGGACGCAATCGGGCGCGGTGTCCGCGATCCACCCCCCATCAGATCGGCAATCGGCACACCCGCCGCCTGACCCGCGATATCCCAGCAGGCCATATCAATTGGGCTTTTGGCATAAAGGTGCCCGGGCAAGGTAAGATCCATCGCCCGTTCCACCTCCAAAACCCGTCGCGGATCCAGGCCCAGAATGAACGGCGCCATCGTTTCAATTCCGGCGCGGATACCCGGTCCATGCGCGGGCACATAGGTATGGCCCCATGGGGTCCCTTCACCCCAGCCAACAAACCCCGCATCGGTTTCGATTTTCACGAGTGTCGCGTCAAGGGTTTCGAATTTCAGCCGCCCACCAGACAACCAATATGGATGCTCAAGCGGGAGATCGATGTGATATACAGTGATAGCTTTGATCTTCATGCGATATCCATCCGGGGCAAGTCACCCATGCCTTCACCGCGCCACAGGACATAGGTCAGGATCGGCTGATCTGTGGTGACCATGGCATGACTTTGCCAACTTGCGTGCAAGCGCGTTTGATTGGCACCAATAAAAGTTTCGTCCCCATCGACCTTGAACAACGCACCTCCGCCAAGAACGAGGTAGAGTTCTTCGGCCTGATGGCTGTGCCAATCGTAATTCAGGCCAGCCCCCCAATACGCGATGTAGCCGCGCAGCAGGGTCGAGTGAAAATGTCCGGTTGGACCGAACAGCTCATAATAGCCGTATCGGTTCAGGAAATCCGCACCAACTTCGTCTTCGGTGTAGGTGTGTTTCCAATGTGCCAGATGCGCCGTCGCTTTGACCGCTGTGATCAGGTCACGGGTTGGCGCGTCTTCAACAAGGTCGAAGGCTGCCACCAGTCTCGTTGCGGGAATGGGTGCGGGATCCAACCCCGTCGGGGTCAGATTACCCGGCCAAGACGCGAACGCAGCCAGATCCGGATGCGCATGGTGCATTTGCCGGGCAGCTTTAAGAACATCGTCAAGCGTCATGGCATCACCACGATGTTGCCGGCGTGCTCTTTCGCAATGAACGCGGCTTGCGCATCTCGGAGATCCTCCAACGGGTATGTCGCGGCAAGCGCTGGCTGGATCTCACCAGCCTCGATGTATGTTACGAGGTTCTTCATGACCTGAGGGTCAATGACGGTCGAACCGGTGAAGGTCAGGTCGCGCAGGTAGAATGTGCGCAGATCAAGTTCGACGATCGGGCCTGCAATTGCGCCCGAACAGGTATAGCGGCCACCCCGTTCCAATATGTCGATCAGGTTCGGCCAGTATGGTCCGCCCACGACATCTGCGACCACACTGATCTTTTCTACGCCCAGCGCCTCGCGCAGGTTCGCAGGAGCGCGTGGCAGAATGACGTCAGGGCCAAGCCTGGCCACGTCCGCGTGTTTGGATTCGGATGCCATCGCGATCACCCGTGCGCCGCGCCGTTTGGCCAGTTGCACAAGCGCACCGCCCACACCGCCGGAAGCACCTGGAACCAAAACCGTATCCTCGCCGGTCACATTGGCACGGGTCAACATGCCTTCGGCGGTGGAGTAAGAGCAGGAAAAAGTTGCCAGTTCAGCATCCGTCAGGTTCGAGGTGATTGCCACAGCATTCACCGCCAGAGTTGTCGCGTATTCGGCAAAACCACCATCCCGTTCCGAGCCGAAATAACCAGTCTTGTCCATATTGTCGGGTTCCACCGGGTCGCGCAGCCAGCCATCCGTGATAACACGCTCACCAATACGCCCCCGGTCAACACCGTCGCCGACGGAAACGATATGCCCGCAGATATCGGCCCCTTGAATTCGCGGAAAGGTGATCGGATTACCGCCCCAGGTGGGATCTTCTTCGCCAACCTCTTCAAACGCACCACCGGTCGTTGCGGCTGAGACCGTCTTAGAGTACCAACCCGACCGCGTGTTGACGTCCGTATTGTTCAGCCCACATGCCGCAACCTTGATCAGCACTTCACCCTCCGCAGGTTCAGGACGCGGCCAGTTATCGTGCCAAACTATCTGCTCTAAACCTCCATGGCCCATCGTGACCATGGCTTTCATTGTGGTGGGCAGGTTCATCAGGCGGTCTCCACTACTGCGTCTATGCGGGGCAGCAGGCTGTCTGGATCGTAGGCGGGCTTATCCAGTACTCGGGCCGGACGCGGCTTGCCGTGAATCACGACCTCCAATTCGGTTCCCGCTTTTGCTGCTTCGGGTTTGATGTATGCAAAGGCCAATATCTTACCGACCGTGTGACCGAACGCGACCGAAGCCGTCGAGCCTATGACACGCCCGTCCAGCATCACCGCCTCGCCTCCATGGCCGTCAATTTCGCCATCCGGCTCGATTTGCAGATAGGCACATATCCATGGCAAATCGGCGTTCAGCGTCTTGTCCCTGCCCAGGTAGTCCTTGCCCGTACGGGCAAAGCGCAGCGCGTCAGCTTCGGCCAGCGTGACCTCGTTGGTCAGCTCACCTGCCCCTTTGAAGCCCTTCTCCATCCGCATCACGTTCATGGCGAAACTGCCATAGTCTGCGATGCCATACGCCTCGCCCGCAGCCCATAGCGCATTGTAGACATCAAGGCAGGCGGCGTTGGGCATATGCAGCTCCCAACCCAGTTCACCCGCATAAGACATGCGAAACGCCCAGAGTTTATGACCGGCAATCGTGACCTCTTGCGCCGACAGCCAGCGGAACCCGGCATTGCTCAGATCGGTATCCGTACAGCGCGCCAGAACTTCGCGTGATCTGGGGCCGTTCAGCGACAAGGCAGACCAATCAGAAGACAGCGCGGTGATCTGCACATCTTCACCCTTGCGCTGATGCGCCAAATGATCAAGCAAACGCTGTTCGAAGAACGCAGCACAGACCAGATAGAAGCGGTCTTCGGCCATGCGGACAATCGTAGTCTCCAACTCGATCCGGCCACGGCGGTTCAGCATATGGGTCAGTGTGATCGAGCCAACCTTTTGCGGCATCCTGTTAGCAGTCAACCGATCCAGCAGAGTATAAGCATCGGGCCCCGATACTTCGACTTTGGTGAAGGCAGTGACATCCATGATCCCGACACGTTCCCGCACGGCTTTGACCTCGGTCGCGACCATATCGTCGGCAGGAGTGCGGCGGAAGGAATAGTGATCGCGTTGTTCCACGCCATCGCGGGCGAACCAGCGGGGGCGTTCGAAGCCATAGACCTCTTCATGTACCGCGCCTTTTGATTTCAACAACTCATACAGTGGCGACGGCTTGATCGGACGCCCTGCAAGTCGATTGAAGTGTGGAAACGGGATTTCGTGACGTAAGCAATAATCTTCCTCGGCCTTGATCACCTGCCAGTCTTTGCTGGCATAGCTGCCAAAGCGGCGCGGATCGAAATCCCGCATCGAGATATCGGCAGCCCCATGCACCATCCAGCGGGCCAGTTCACGGGTCAGACCCGGCCCCCAGCCGATGCCGATCTGCGTCCCGCAACAGCACCAGTAATTTCGCACACCCGGCGCAGGACCGATCAAGGGGTTGCCGTCCGGCGGATGTGATATCGCCCCATGCACATCACGTTGAATGCCCAGTTCGGAAAAAATCGGCATCCGGTTCAGACTTTCCTCAAGCCATGGCATTACCCGGTCATAATCCGCGTCGAACAACCAGTTCTCGTACTCCCAAGGGCAATGATCATGCCAGACCGAGTTCGGATTCTCTTTCTCGTATATTCCGATCAGGCCGCGCTGCTGCTCCATCCGGATATAGCCCGAGACTTTGCGGTCATCGCGGATCACCGGCAGTTCCTTGTCCAAGTTCTGGAATTCGGGCACTGGCTCAGTCACGAAATAATGGTGCGTCATTGACGTCATGGGCAGTTGCAGCCCGGACCATTCGCCCATCTGGCGCGCGTAGGTGCCGCCCGCGTTCACCACATGCTCACAGATGATGGTGCCCTGTTCGGTCTCAACAATCCATTCGCCGTTTGCGCCCTGCGTGATGTTCGTCGCCCGGCAGCTGCGGAAGATGCGCACGCCCTTCTGGCGTGCCCCGGCTGCCATCGCCATGGTCACATTGGTCGGGTCCACATGCCCGTCATCCGGTGTATGCAGCGCGCCCAGAACACCTTCGAGGTTATAAAACGGATGCAGTTCAGCCACCTTCTCGGGACCGACAAGTTCGATATTGAAACCCAGCGACCGGCCCACCGACAGGGTATGGCGCAGCCAATCCATCTCATCCTCGGTATATGCGAGACGGAACGAGCCGCAGCCATGCCATGTGACAGGCTGACCTGTCTCGGCCTCAAGCAGGCCGGAATACAAACTGATGTTGTAATCGACGCATTTGCCCAGACCAAAGCTTGAGGTTGAATGCGTAATCTGCCCTGCCGCATGCCATGTACTGCCGCTGGTCAGCTCGGCCTTTTCCAGCAGAACAGTCTCTTCGCCCCAGCCTTCATGGGCCAGATGGTAGGCCAGACCAACGCCCATGACGCCGCCTCCGACGATGACCACGCGTGCGTGTGACGGCAGTTCATTCCCGGACATGATTTTTCCTCTTCCCGAGTTGCTTTTCTGCTCGACAGGCTAATTCCACATTTGTACCATCGTCAATCATGAATGACACAAATGTATCATCAACTGTTCTGGACCGCCTGACCGAAGAGTGGGACGCCCTGACCCCTGAGGCGCAGAAAGCCGCGCGTTACGTTCTGGAGAACCCTACGGATGTAGGGGTCTCAACCGTGCGCGAAATTGCCGAGGCGGCAAAGGTCAAACCCAACACATTCGTGCGCATGGCACGGCAAGTGGGGTTTGAAGGGTACGAAGATTTTCGCGAACCCTTTCGCGACGCGATCCGAAAAGGGCGCGTGTCGTTTCCAGACCGTGCCAGATGGCTTCAGGACGTCGGCAAATCCGGTGAATTGGGCGGCCTGTATGCCGATATGATCGGCGCCGCGATCCGGAATATCGAGGAAACATTTGCAGGGATCGACGCGAACCGCCTGAAATCTGCTGCCGAAGTCATCTGGAATTGTCGCCAGATTTTCACACTCGGCGTGGGCGTCAACAATTCCAACGCGCGCAACTTTACCTATCTGGCTTCGACCGGGATGAAGCAGTTTCATGCAATCCCCCGCCCCGGTTCAACCCCGGTAGACGATCTGGCATGGGCGGATGAACAGGACGTGCTGATTGCGATCACCTGTCATCCCTACCGAACCGAAGTGATCGAGGCAGTCAAACTGGCACGTCAGCAGGGCCTGACTGTCATAGGTATCTCAGACAGCCCGGCCAGCCCTGTGATCCGGAACGCCCATCACGGGTTTGTCGTCGCAGCAGATACGCCGCAGTTTTTCCCATCATCCGTTTCGACCATCGCGCTGCTGGAAACGCTGCTGTCTTTCGTGATCGCGGTATCCAGCGACGAGATCGTCGAACGGGTCGAACGTTTCCATCGTCGTCGCCATCAGCTTGGAATCTATGCGGAGGAACCCGAATGAACGTACCGCTGACCCACTCACTGGACGCGCGATATTATACCGACCCCGCCATTTTCGAGAGGGAGATGCAGGGGCTTTTGGCCCGAACATGGCAGTTCGCAGGCCATGTCGCGCAGGTTCGGGAAACAGGGGATTACTTTGCTTTTGAGATCGCCGGGCAAAATCTGTTCTGCATTCGCGGGCGCGATGGTGAAATTCGCACTTTCTATAACGTCTGCCAGCACCGTGCGCATGAAATGGTCTCGGGCGCAGGAAACACCCGCGTCGTCGTCTGCCCTTACCACGCGTGGACTTACGAGTTGTCCGGCCAGCTGCGCGCGGGTCCAAATATCAGGTCCGTCCCCGGATTTGACCCCAGTGCAATCTGCCTGACGGCGGTCCGGACCGAAATCTTCAATGGGTTCATCTTCGTCAATCTCGACGACGAGGCAGCCCCGATGGATGAATGGTATCCCGGAGTACGGCAGGAAATCCGTACATTTGTCCCACATATCGACGAGCTTGAGCCGCTGGAATGGGTCGAGATCCCTGAACACTGCAACTGGAAGGTCAGCGTCGAAAATTATTCGGAATGCTATCACTGCCCGACCAACCACCCGACTTTCGCTGAAGGTGTCGTCAAGCCCGAAACCTACGACATCCAACCCGATGCAGGCGGCGGTTTCGTGCTGCGCCACACGACCGAGTGTCAGAGTCTCGACAAGATGACTTACCCAATCGACCTGTCGGTGCCCCACTCGGGCGATTACCAGTCTTGGTTCCTGTGGCCGATGTTTTCGTTCCAGTGCTACCCGGGCAATGTGCTGAACACATATCACTGGCGCGCAAGTGACACGGATCACTGCACCGTCTGGCGCGGTTGGTACACCGAAGGTGGTTCGGAAAGCGCGGTGATCCGGCAACTGGCCGTTCAAGACAGGGAAACAACGGTCGAAGAAGACATCCGGCTTGTGGAATCCGTGCATCGCGGCCTCAGATCGCGCGGTTACCGCCCCGGCCCGCTGGTGCTGGATCCGGGTTGCGGTGTGATGTCTGAACACTCAATCGCGAAGTTGCAACAATGGATGCGCGAGGCCGTGGAATGAAACCCGCCCCAGGCAGACATAACCTGTTTGCCCTGCCCTTGAGCGGATAGATCAACCACGCTGATGCCCAAGGAATGGCACCTTTGCGAAGTCGACCGGTCCTGGCCTAAAGCCACGTAGGTATATCGACATAATGGACCATCCAAACCGGTAAAACAGATGTGCCACTGGATAATTTCGCACTACGATCCCGCATACAACCACCACCTGACACGCTGACAAACCGGAGACCCGCAATGGCCGACTTATTTGACGAAGACCTGTTCCTGAAAGGGTTGGAACAACGGAAGAATACACTGGGCGCGGACTATGTGGAAAAGAACCTTGCAGCAGCTGACGATTTCACCCGCCCGTTTCAGGAAGCCATGACCGCCTGGTGCTGGGGTTTTGGCTGGGGGGATGACGTGATCGACGCAAAAACGCGATCGATGATGAACCTGTCCATGATCGGCGCTTTGGGAAAGATGCATGAATGGGAAATCCACTGCCGCGGCGCCATCACCAACGGGGTCACCAAAGAAGAAATTCGCGCCATCATCCACGTGGTCGGGATTTATTGCGGCGTTCCGCAAGCATTGGAGTGTTTCCGCGTCGCCCGTAAAGTGCTGGAAGACAAATAAACGCCATCAAAGACCAGCTTCGGCCAACAGTCGCGCGCCTTCGTCATAGTATTTTCTGTTTTTGAAACAGCCGGGCCAGGCCCAGCGCTCGGCCGTAAATCCGGGCTGCAATTCCAGGATGCGACGGGCGTGCCGACGTGCCAGTGACTGGTTGCCTGCCGCAGCGGACAACATGCATAACACGACCCGCGCCCGCACGCTGCCGGGGTCCACTCGCAAGACATTATGCGCGTGCTGCCATGCTGCCTTGTCTTCCGAGAGGGCAAGGGTCATTGACAAGTTCGCCTCGATCCAGATCGGCGGGTGCGGAGTTAACGCAAGAGCTTGCCGATACGTGGCTATTCCGTCCTCAAGCCGGTCGTCATACATCAACAAGACACCATAATAGCCCAGCAATTCGGGGCTGCTGTGGAACCGCTCAAGAACCTTGCGCATCAGCTGGCAAGCCTTGGCAGTATCGCCAGCAACATTTTGGGTAAACGCTTCGAGCGCGGCACAATAGGGATCCGCCGGGTGTTTTTCACGCATGATGGCGCAGTCGGCCTCGACCAGAGCCAGCGTTTGTTCCGGCGAATCTTCCATGCCCAACCGGATCAGATCCAGGCGGCAGAATCCGACAGCGATCCGCGCAGGCAGATAGTCCGGATCGCGCCGCAAACAGACCTCATACTGGCGGATGGCACGAAACAGGCCGTCCTTGGTCGTAAGGCTTTCCTGAATGCGGCCATTCTGAAATGCCGTCCAAACTTCGGTGGATGTAGCGTGTGCTGACCAGATATCGGACCAGTGACCATCCCGCAGCCGCAACTGAAGCGCTTCGACAACTTTCATAGCGATTTCTTCAACGGCGTCAAACGTATCCTTTTCCCGAAACCGGAAACGTTCGGTCCACAGGCACACCTGATCCACAGTTGACGTCAATTGTGCTGCCACGCGCAGCCCTTCGGCCCCTACCACGCTGCCGCTTAGCATATAACCGTCGACAGGCCCTTCCTGTCTTCGCGCATCGCGCAATTCAATGACATCCGACAACGTGCCCAAAAGGAAAAGCAATTCGTCCCGGATCGAGGCCGCCGCCACGTTGATGTTGTTGTCGTCACCAATTACTTCAAACGGCTCGACAACAATTGCTGGTCTCTGGCGCCCCCAATGGGATGGAAAGCGCGCGCCAACCGGAACGGGCGCGGTTTCATCAAAACCAACATCCCAATAAGCTTGCCGTTCAACGGCCAACCAGTCTTCAAATTCCGGGTCTGCAACATCCAACCCTTCCAGAAGCTCGGCGCGATCCGGTTGAAGCGGTTCATCAAACAAATCAATTTCAAGCGCTTTCAGGTCGATGGAGACATTCTCGCGCCCGATGTCCAGAAACCCCAGACCGAACCCGGCCAGATGCTTGGTCAAGACACTAAGTTCCTTGCGCAACGATGCCGCACCCTGTGCGGGTGAGCTTTTGCTCCAAAGCTTGTCTTGCAGCCAGGCCCTGCTGCGAACAGCATTTTTAGACAACAACACCAAGGCGAGAAGCGCTTTCGCCTTGGTGCCGCGTGGTGTTGCATCCTGGCCGTCGTCGCAAATCACCTGAAACGGACCGGTCAGGAATATCTTGGTTTTTGCCTTACTCAAATAAACTCCTCAGGCAAGTTCAGACACTGCGGTCAGGAACCACAGCCATAAACGACAATGCCACCCATCGCTTCATAGGCCAGCTTGCAGCACCATGACTGGTGATCGGGATTTGGGTCTGGCTCTTTTTCGCTCAGATCGGGGATGACAATGTGAACCCTGTCCTTGGAATCATAGACGAACTCCACCGCAGGATTACCGACATCCGAAAGGATGTCATGTATCTTCTGCTCAGCCGCATCGCGATCTTCTGGCGACCCCAGCGCGTTGCTCCGGGCGGCGTTCAAAACTTCACACCCAAGATCCTTAAGTGTGTATTTCGGATTAATAGTCAAACGAGCCATACTAAAAGTCCTTTCTTAACAACCACAACCATTTGTATAACCCGTTACATACCTATCCGGAAACAAAAATGACCGACGCGCTGATTGAACTGGCCGAAAACGCAGGGCTTATTTCCGGACCTTCTTTTGCTGAATTTCCCAAAGGTGCTCCGATCCACACCGCCTTTCGCATGATCAATTTGCGAAACGGAACAGTGCCACCCGCTGGCGCAATGAAACATCGCGTGTCCTTCGGCACTGCGCGTAACCGGAACGAAGCCGCACGGCTTTCGGGTTTCGAAGCGATCGAACGTTATGCGCTGCAATACAGCGCGGATTCGCCTGAAACCCGCGAGAGCCTGATTTCATCGGACGGTGCCACGCGTTTTCTGCCACGTGATGCCCTTGCTCTGGGTGCGCCGGGCAGCGACGGGCAGATCACGTCGAAGGGGGGCGCAGCGGGACCAACGCATGAGGCCGCTGCGCTATGGGCCTCGCTCGAATGTCTGGAACACGCGCTTGGACCACGTGGGTTCGACCAGGTGTTGCCCGAAACAGCGCTGCCGCGCGATCTGACCCGCTGGCTGAACACCTACCTGCGCAATCTGAGCGTTCACCTTCGCGTGGTTCCGGCGGTCGGCTTGCTACTGCGTGCGGTCTGCGCCGATGCGGATGGCGGGCGGCCAACCTATGGAACGGCTTTTTCCGCCGATCTAGCGACAGGTGTCTGGCACGCGGCATGCGAGGCGGTTGTGTCCTGGCGCAATATGGTGACGCTTGACCACACCGGCGTGACAGATGACGCGATGAATGAAGAACAGGCACGCTTGTTCCGACTGTATCGCGGCGCGCAAACCGATCGCCCGCCAACTCCGGCATCCTCTTTCGATGTGGATGCCTGGCAAAGCCCCGGCCCGACGCTAATGGCTGTATTGACAGCGGCGGCCAACGCTGCCGGGCGTCCGATTGCCATATTCGATATGACGGCGCCGGAAATACCTTTGCCCGTGGTCAAAGCCGTGCCGGTTTGAAACCTTTGTCAGTGACTGAATTGGCGAGTTAGCGCTACGTTGCCAAAGACCTCGGTTTCGGTCCGGTCCGCAAATTCAGAAATCTGTTTGCATCGTTTGGTTTCTGGAAGCCCACAAACGATGTCGCCTGGATCAACAGGCGGGACTTCAACAAATTCGACCCTTGTGATCGCGCGTGGTTTGGCCGCTACTGTTATCAAGGGGCCAACTTCGATCAGGCTGGCAAGCGCGTAACCCGACACAGGCCGTGCGGTTGGCCCTGTTCCCATGGAGATATCGTCCAGAAACCGGGGATCATCGTCGCCCGGCCCGAACTCAAGGCGCATGGGCATTCCAGCTTCACCGCGCGGATAACGCACCCAATCTGTCGGCACATTCACCGCATCCACGAAGAGTTCGGAAATGTGAAACGCCCGAAAATAAAGCCCCAGAGGATTCGCGAACGCCATCGTACGCCCTGTCGGTGTCGCCGTGCCCTTGGAGAAGGCCAGATCAAGGGCTTCACCCGCCAACCCAGATCCCGCATGGCGACAATACAGATCCTGTCGGTTGGCAAAATGTAACACCTCACAAAGCCGCGCGGGCCTTCTGTTTTCACCATGGCCGACAACATAGGGGAATGAGGAAAGATGCATTGTGGCGATCAGGTCGCTCAAGCTGTTTGTCTCTGTGGTCATGAACAAAGCATGTTCGATATTCAACGGATGCTCTGGTGGATGGGCAAAATCTGTTCCCACCAGTCTTTTGTGAAAACGAGCGATGCGTTGAGGCACATCCATCTCGCACCAACCTGCTCGCGAAACCTCGAACAGCTCTTCGCAGGAATATGAACATCTGGATACGGTTTCGACGACCGAAAGGAAGTGATTCAGATCGAACACTGCCATGGTTCTCCACCACTCCATCAGTTCGGTCGTGGCGACAAAGCGCTTCGGCCGCATTTTGCCGTCGGAATCGGGACGTAAAATCAGCACATATTCCAAAAATTCATTGTGCAGTTCAGCCCGGCTTGCCCATCCCTGATCCGAAAGACTGGCGGCCAGCTCCTCGCCCAGACAATCCCGGGGTTCGCGCGGGTTGGCAGACCATTTGAACCCCGTCGATATCTGACCATCGACGATGTCGTCTGGGTCCATGACCAAGAACGGGCTCACTCCATTGCCATCGAACATCCCTTCAATTCTCGAGTTCCAATCCGACAGGACAGCTTCACTCACCCCCCTATCGGCGCAACCTGGCGATTGAAAAACAGCCATCACCGAACACCGATCCGTATCTGAAATGCAGGGCTGATCTGCCATCAATAATTGCCACGGCAGTTCCAGCCTGGTTCGAGAGATCATCATCGTTGACGGGCACGGAAGCATCATGAAAAATCTCCCTCCGAAAAAAATTGAAACTTCATCCGCCCCAACCTGCCTGTTCTGGCAGGTGGCGGGTCCACCACAATTCAGGCGAACTATTGGCAACGTGGATTTCACTGCCAGAAGACCGATTACCCAAGATGCTGAGATGATCGCCGTCAAAAGTCTCAAGCGACACTTTCGATGACGTCGGTGATTTTGCCATATGTTCTGCCAAAATGCCGACCGCGATACGCTCACCCATCCGGATACTGTCGAAATAATCGCTGTAGAAATGAACGCCCGCCAAGTTGCGCCCAAGTGCAATATTCGCAGCGAGCTTGTTCAACTCGCCATTCAGCGTCAGGCAGTCTGCACTGTCTTCCGGTCGGGTCGTGTCGATCAGGGTCTTACCCCCCGCAGCTGGCACAAGGACCCGAGGCAGACCGGCCGAAGCCAAAGACACCCGTGATCCATCCAAAGCGTGCGTTCTGAAGAAAGCTTTGAGCACAGTGACGCATGCCCCGGCAACGGCACCATGAGCCGCCCCATAAGACGGGTGCATTGGCGAGCCTCCGGGATAAGCAACCGGCAGCAGCAAGTTACGGTCATTTCGCGGCAGGCCCTTATGGGAAATGGCGTTATGCGCAAACCTCTTCACCGAAGGCGAGGCGGCGATTGCATCCATAAGACTGAAACCTTCGCTTGCCGCAGCTTCGAGTTTACTCAGATGAGCCGCGGCAAAAGGCTCGGCCGCGCCAAGAGTTGCGCCGTGACCGTTTGCCATCAAACTCGTCACACTGCCCAGCTTTTCAGGCCGGGCACGATTGTGCACCTGAAACGTCTGACGTTTCGCGGCCCTCAGGGCCCGTGCCCCGGCTTCCGTCAGCAGGGACAAAACATGCGCGCCGCCCCAGGCAGAGCCAGGATCACGCACACCGGCATATCCATCGTCAGGCAGACCTTCGTCTGTCGGAGTGCCCTGTCCAAGCATCAGCAGGCAGGCATTGAAAAAAGTCTGATAAATTCTGTCAAAATGCACGTAAGAGGCAAGGTCGCGCGGTGTTTCAATGAATTTCGTTCCGTCGCTCTCAAAGGCTTGTTCGGCCGTCGTGTCCGCCCCGTTCTGAACGTCCAGCCACTCAGCCCAATCCCGCAGATAGTCCACGCCCGCCGCCTGCGGCAAGATCTTCTGGTCGATCCTCAAAGCGCCGAAGGGAACAGGCCCGGCGGCCATTGCCTGCGTCAGCTTATGCTTCTGCCGGCGCGCTTGATCTGCTGTCAGTGGATCGTGGCCTTGTACCAGGAACTGCGACAGATACGGCCCCTGCGCACAGCCCTGCGAGCAACCACGAAACAGGGTTTGAGGGGTCAGGCCGCCACCATCCCGAACCCGCCGCGCCGCCGAAACCTTTCCAATCTCAGCGCCATCGGCTTCCCGAGGGCTGCCATCGCGCCGGAACCATTCCAACTGACCAAGGGCACCAGCCACGTTGGCCGCATCACCGGCACCATCCCTGATGGATTCGAACGGTACATCCCGCAGAATGGCCATCGCGTAGATCTCGGCCATCTCCGCCGCCAGCTCATCCGAGCCAAGCCGGGGCGCGGGGGCAATACCCAAACCCCCGGCGTCACATCCGTTGAGACCAAGCCGGTGGCCCAGGATTGGCCCTTCCCACGCACGCCACCTAAATTCACCACCCTCTGATGGCGCGGTGCGGAAGGGCCCGGAATAGGCTGGCATGTCGAACAACGCCAACCGATTGCCAAAATTGTCGGTGCAGGTCGGATCAGCCACTTCTTCCAGAAACTCGGTATAGACCTGCGCGTCGACAATTCCGTTTACGTCATGACGCAACCCCTTCGAGAAATTCGTCGGCCATGTTCCTTCAAAAAGGTCCGATTCACCGTTGTGATCCTTGAAAACCTCCTGAGAGGAACGCGCCAACACACTCAAACGGCGTCGACCCCGGCCTACCTTTTGATGGGCTTCATAAGGGTTCTGCCATGGTTCAGACGGAACGGTATGTTGCGACATGATGTTCTCCTCATCGACACCAGAACGAATCGCATCACGGCGTTACCGGATCGTGACTTCCAAAAAGGGAATGTGTTTTCTACTTTTTTTCAATAAGTTGCCAGCTTCACGCCGGCGTACAGAACGCTATCATGCAAAAAACCGTAACCCGGTCTCACGTTGCAAAGCCAACCGAGCACTTGAACGCCGCTGTAGACTTGCCACGTCTCAGAATCTCGCAAACCAGGCCTGATGCCACAGGCAAGGCCCGCGATTCTAAAGACATTGCGAACTGCATCAGTCCGGAAGAAAGTGAACCAGTTCGTACCAATGGCGGATGCAAGCCGGTGCGATTCCGTTCTATTTCAAAGAGTTCGGATGGATCTGTAAAAAAATCTAAACACTGCGGAATTGACCTTGTGTATCCGTTGCTTGCACGGATATACCCGTCGGCGGAGACGTGGCCGAGTGGTCGAAGGCGCTCCCCTGCTAAGGGAGTAGGCCCGGAAGGGTCTCGAGGGTTCGAATCCCTTCGTCTCCGCCAGAAACCCCTCTTTTCGAGGTGTTCGGAAGCCCAAACCACTAGGTTTCCACGGTTTTGTCATAGGTTGCCCAACATCTGGCCTCAATCCACCCATAAGAAATTGTGGGGTAATTTGTGGGGTAGAACAGATGGACGGTTCACACTTTGAAAAGACGCCCGCAGGCAAGAAGCCGGGGCCTCACCTTGAACGACGACTCTCTGCGGCATTCGTCAAGACTGCGCCGCCCGGTCGGCACACGGACGGCGGCGGTTTATATCTGGAAGTGGATCGCTCGGGTGCGCGGCGCTGGCTCCTTCGCATCACCGTCAAAAAGCGGCGGCGCGATTATGGGCTTGGGTCGGCCAATGTCATCTCTTTGGCTGATGCTCGTGCCAAGGCTTTCGAATTACGACGCGTGGCCGCTACGGGCGGTAACCCAAGGGCGCATACCAGAGCGGGCGACGGGCAGGATATCACCTTCGAAGTGATGGCCCGCCGAGTTCACGAGCGGAAGTTCAAAGACAGGAGAAGGTGACGCGCATCAGTTGTCAAACTGGGCCAGGCTGGCGAAGGATATTGGCATTGCCAAAGTGACCCACGTGAGGAAGATGCCAATGGACAAGCGCCACAGATCCAAAGTTGATCGGGTAAAACTCGCCCGCTTATTGGGCAACTAATTTGACGGGGTTATTCCACGCAGGTGCCAACGGAACACCTCTGTCGAACACTTTTTTGACATTCGAACGGCAATGCTACACGCACCGCTGCAGCGCGAAATTGCGGAGTTGGTTTTGATGCCATGATGTCACGCCATTTTGGCAAAATACCAAGTAAAAGGGTCGGCACAATTCCGTGACAGGCCCATAGAATTGGTCAACACGATCCGCAATGGCCAGGCACCATCCGAGCGCCATCCGTTTCCCCAAGTCATCGTCCAACCCGCAACACGTTAGTATCAAAGGATGCGCCCGACGTCGTTTTCAGAACCTGTATGTTGCCCCCAGCAACGGGCCTGACTGGTCAAACCTGAAATCATTGCCGTTGATCTCATGATCAAAGGAGATATAGCGGTAGCCGCCCCGGATCAGCCATCTGTCATTGATTTCATAATCCGCGGTCAGCAGAACTTGCCAGGTTTCGCTACCGCTCCGAAATCCACCGTAATCCACAAATCCGGTCCCTGACCATTTGTCAGAAATCCGAACTCGTGCGCGGGCAGCGACGACCGGATCAGTCCAGTTGTCGTCGATCGTCACACTTCGCCCGGCGACGATCCCCGGTTGCAATCGGAATGTGGTTTCCGTGCTGAACCACCTGAACCCGCCGGCAAGGGCCACGCTGATCGCGGGTGTCTCATAAACACGGTATCCGACATAGCCGCTGAGAAATTGCGTGGTGGCGGAGGTGTCCAAACTCGAAAACGCTGGGCCGGGAGTTGAATTACTGAACGTCAAATCGGTGTAGTTATAGTCAGCAAGCAACAACCAGCGCCCGTTAGACGCGGAAATGCCGCCCATAAACGCAAAGTCCAGGTTTTCGAGAGCGTCTGAAAAACTCAACGTGCCGTCGATTGTTCCACTTGGTGTTCTAAGGGAAATATCCGTTTCGGCCATGAACAGATAAGCGGTGCCCGCAAAAGACCAGTCAGATTGCTGGGCTGAAATAGGCGGTGCGATCAGTAACGCAAACGCTATCGCCAAGTATTGCACCTTGCTTTTCATCAGTGACCTCGTTGCCAAAATTTATATTGCATTCCTTGCATACTTCACGGTTGCACAATTTGCAGCCTTTTCCAATATCTCTATCGCTGTACCGCCAACACGGTCCTTATTAATCACAGGATGCGTTCACACAGGAAATGCTAAAGGCCGCTGTCGTGCGTCACCCGAACTGATCATACGAAGGATAAATCCCGCTTCTAACGAAGTCGCTACTGGTTTGGGGCAACAGAGGCGGTCAACAATTGCTTGGAATACTCGTGGCTTGGGTTCCCCAAACGCAGAGTTTCCGAGGACATAACCTCAACTATTTCACCATTTCTCATAACTGCCAATTGCTCGCACATATGTGCGATAACCGGAAGATCATGAGATACCATCAGATAGGTCAATCCGCGCTGTTTGCGCAGGTCAGTCAGCAGGTTGAGCACCTCGGCCTGAACGCTGACATCCAAAGCCGACGTGGGTTCGTCCAAAAGCAAGATATCCGGCTCACCTGCCAACGCCCTTGCGATTGCCACGCGTTGTCGTTGACCACCGGAAAGCTGGTGTGGATACCGAAACCGGAATCTTCGCCCAAGTCCGACGTCGTTGAGCAAATCGCTCACGCGTTTATCGATATCTCCAAACCCATGCAGATGAATTGTTTCACTGAGAACCTGATCAACAGTGTGCCGAGGATGCAAAGACGCGTAGGGGTCCTGAAACACCATCTGGACGGTCCGAAAGAATGACCGATCCCGCCGGGACCCGGATATAGCCTGACCTTCTACGCGGATTGTGCCCGACCATTGCGGTGCAAGCCCCGTTATTGCCCTCAGAATTGTGGACTTGCCGGAACCGCTTTCGCCAACAAGGCCAAAACTCTCGCCCTGCGCGACTTCAAGGTTTGCGTCTTTCACCGCATCGACCCGGTCATGTGCGTGACCAAACCAGACATTCAGATGGTTGATTTCCAGTGCCTTCATTTCAGCCCCTCACGCTCGGGGCTTCGGACCAAGACGGATCGCGTGTGAGAACACTCAGGTGGGTGCATTTTTCATCAAGGCGCGGCAGCGAGTTCAGCAAGCCCTGGGTATAGGGATGTTGGGCCTGATGCAGCTTGTCAGCCTCGCAAACCTCGACGATCCGACCAGAATACATGATGAGGACACGGTCACAGAACTCAGATACCAGATTCAGGTCGTGGCTGATGAATATCAGGCCCATCCCCCGTTCCTTGACCAATCCATCCATGATGTTCAGCACCTGCCGCTGAACACTGACATCAAGCGCCGAAGTTGGTTCGTCGGCAATCAGAATCTTGGGATTGGGGATCAACATCATCGCAATCATAATGCGCTGCCCCATACCCCCAGACACCTCATGCGGGTATGCTCGCATCACCCGCTCAGGATCACGGATTGAGACGTTATCCAACATCTCGATAGCCATCTTTTTCGCGTGGGCCTTAGAGCCGGAATTGTGCTGGAGGTATGCCTCCATAAGTTGCTCGCCAACAGTGACCACCGGGTTCAGAGAAAACTTGGGGTCCTGCATCACCATCGAGATCTGCTTGCCTCGCACCTCACGCATCTCGCGCTCGCTGAGCTTCATCAGGTCTCGGCCTTCCAGATTGATGTGTTTGGCCTCGACGATACCCGGATTTCGGATCAGGCGCAGAATGGCCCGTCCCGTCATCGACTTGCCCGAGCCGCTTTCGCCGACAATCCCCAGACGCTCGCGCCCCAGCGAAAACGACACGCCACGCACGGCGTCAAACACGCCCTGACGGGTTGGGAAACGAACCCACAGATCTTCGATGTCGAGTAAGTTCATTGGCCACCGTCCTTTGGATCAAGCGCGTCCCGCAGGCCGTCACCCAACAGGTTGAAGGCCAGCGAAACCGTGAAAATTGCTAGCCCCGGCACCGTTGCCACCCACCAGTGATCAAGGATGAAACGTCGACCCTCGGATATCATGGCACCCCATTCCGGACTTGGAGGTTGTGCCCCCAACCCCAGAAAACCAAGGCCGGCGGCGGCCAGGATGATCCCGGCCATATCCAGCGTGACCCGCACGATCAAAGATGAGATGCACAGTGGCCAGATATGCCGGGTGATGATGCGCAGCGGCCCGGCACCCTGAAGGCGGATCGCGTTGATATAGTCGGTTGACCGGATGGTCAGGGTTTCTGCACGTGCCATACGCGCATAGGGCGGCCATGCCGTGAGCGAGATTGCCAGAACCGCGTTTTCAATCCCTGCCCCAAGCGCAGCGACAAACGCCAACGCCAGAACAAGTCGTGGAAAAGCGAGGAAAATATCCGTGATGCGCATGAGGATTACATCCGTCCATCCCCCCACATATCCCGCAACCGTCCCGACCAGAAGCCCCGCAATCGGTGCGATGAGCGCCACAAGCGCCACGATGTACAGCGTAATTCGGGCCCCATAGATCAGGCGTGACAGAATATCCCGCCCCAGGCTGTCGGTTCCCAGCAAGTGCCCTTCAGCCCCGATGGGAAGAAGACGGCTGGACAGGCTCTGAACAAAGGGATCATGCGGCGCGAGAAAAGGCGCAAAGACCGCTGTCAGAACAAGGATGACAAGGATCGCAAACCCGACCATTGCCATCGAGTTTGATCGCAAAGTCAGCCAGCCTTTGTAGAAGCTGGCCAATCTGGCATGGCGGCGCGAAGTCGGCTCGTCGGTCAGCAGCCACTGGCGCAAGGTCATGTCGCTCATTTCGACCTCGGATCAAAGAAACGGTAAAGAAGATCCGAGAATATGTTCAGGCAGATAAAGATCAGCCCGACCACAACGGTTCCTCCAAGAACGGCATTCATATCGGCGCTCAGCAAAGCCGTCGTGATATAGCTGCCGATCCCCGGCCAGCTAAAGATGATCTCGGTCAGAACTGATCCTTCTAACAAGTTGGCATAGCTCAGTGCGATCACTGTGATCAGCTGCACTCGGATATTCTTGAAGGCGTGGCGCCAGATAACCTGCCTTTCAGACAGCCCTTTGACGCGGGCAGTGATGACATATTCGGCTGACAACTGTTCCAGCATGAAGGATCGGGTCATCCGGCTAATGTAGGCAAGCGAGTAGTACCCCAGCAAAGCCGCGGGCAGGATGATATGGGACAACGCATTCCGGAAAACATCCCAATCCTGGGCCAAGGCACTGTCAAGCAAGATCAACCCTGTTCGCGTGGGAACAAGGTCTTCATAGAAGATATCCAGGCGGCCCGGGCCACCGACCCAGCCAAGTATCCCATAAAAGACCAAAAGCCCCATGAGCCCCAGCCAGAATATTGGCATTGAATACCCGACAAGCGCGACCACACGGGCGATCTGATCGATCCACGATCCGCGCTTGACTGCGGCGATCACACCAAGCGGAACACCCAGAAATATGCCAATCAAAACACCCAATGTCGCCAATTCCAGCGTGGCAGGGAAGACGCGGGCAATATCCTGAGAAACCGGGCGGGCATTCAGAAGTGAATCGCCAAAATCACCGTGCAGAACATCCCAAAGGTAATATCCAAATTGAACCAGCAGCGGCTTATCAAGACCAAGCTGTTGATAGACCGCATCATAAGTCGATTGCGATGCGCGTTCACCGACGATTGCCAGCACCGGGTCGATCGGCATCACGCGACCGATAATGAAGGTCACGAAAAGCAGACCCAGCATTGTAATTGCGATGGTGCCAATAGTTTTCAGGATACTCTTGATCCAATGGATAAGAGGCGCCGAGCGGCGCCCCTCAGTTGGTCTTTCGGCCAGTGCCATTTACTTGGTCACCTGCCAATACGACGCCGAAGTTATCGCCTGACCGGTTGAGAAATTCGTCACGTTTTCACGCAGGGCCGATTGCTCGATCTGCTGGAACATGATGACAAACGGCGAAGTCTCGCGGAACTCGGCCTGGATTTCCTTGTACATGTCAGCGCGTTTCGCGGTGTCGTTTTCGACAACAGCCGCGTCCGTTTTGTCGGTCAGCCCGCCGGTATCCCAAGAATTCCGCCATGCCAGCAATCCTGTGGCATTGGCTTCGTCCGAGTTATCCGGGTTATAGGCAAAGGTACCTGCGTTCGTCTGCGGGTCGGGATAGTCCGGCCCCCATGCGCCAAGATAAACATCCAGTTCCCGCGCACGATACCGCGCCAGAATTTGTTTGGCGGTTCCCACGGTGATGTTCATCGTGATGCCAACCTGACTCAGCGCATTCTGCAGCGACTGGGCGATTTCGATCCGTTCCTGCGCTTCACGTACACCAACTTCAATCTCAAGCCCGCTTACACCTGCTTCATCCAGCAGTGCCTTGGCTTTTTCAACATCAAAGCTGAACGGCGTTTCGTCAGAGGCACCGAGATAGGTTTGGGGCAGGAAATTTTGGTGGATCGTGTATTGCCCCTTCAGGAAGCTGTCACGCATCCCTTCATAGTCAACCAGGTATTTGAACGCCTGCCGAACCTGAGGCTTGCTAAGCTCGGGGTGTTTCTGGCTCAGCGAAACATACATCAGGCGGCCCTTAAGCTCGTCTGCGATCTTTACGCCGGCAACAGATGAAGCGCCGGCAACATCTTCTGGGTTCAGGTTGCGCGCGACATCGATATCACCACGTTCCAGCAACAGGCGCTGGCTGGCGCTTTCCTGAACGTGGCGGACAACCACACGCTCCATGGCCGGAGCACCCAAGTAGAAATCAGGGTTCGACTTCAGTGTTACGCTTTCATTGGGCTTCCAACTGACCAGGCTATAAGCACCAGATCCAGCAGTATTGGTCTTGAGCCATTCGTTGCCCAGATCGCCATCCTTGTCGTGTTCCATCACCGTCTTCTTATCGACAATGCCGCCGATGGTAGCGGTCAGACAGTTCAGAACGAAGGATGTCGCATAGGGTTTGTCCGTTGTGATTGTCAGAGTGTTGCCATCCGCGACAATCGTTTGTTCGACATTTTCCGGCGTGAACCCAAACTGGGTCAGGATAAATGCCGGGGTCTTGTTTAGAATGATCGCACGACGCAGTGAAAATTCAACATCTTCGGCCGTCACCGGATTCCCGGAATGAAAGGTCAGTCCTTCCCTGATATTGAAGGTAATCGATTTGCCGTCTTCAGACACATCCCAACTTTCAGCGATGTCGGGCTGATAGCCGGCATCCAGATTGAGCGGGTCGAAGTTCACCAGCTTCTGATAGACATTCCGGCTGACATCCGAACCCGCAAACTCAAAGCTTTCGGCCGGATCCAGCGTCGTGATATCGTCGATACGATGCGCAATAACCAGCATGTTCGGCGGCGTTTCGGCCATTGCCGAAGTCGAGGTCACGGCCAGCGCCAATCCCAGCGCCGCACCGGTAAGCAATCTGTTAAATGCGTTCATTTTGTCCTCTCTGTCATCAAGTCTTCACTAACGGTTACGATCCCCAGGTCTTCTCAAGAACACGCAACCAGTTTTCGTGGCAGAGCTTCTTGATGAGCTCTTCGCCGTATCCATGGGTCACCATGGCATCCCTCAATCGAGGCAGCATCGAGACGTCCTTCACGTCGTCCGGCACGACTGCCCCGTCATAATCGGACCCAAGCCCGACCCGGTCTTCACCCATTATCCCGATCAGGTGGTCAAGGTGCTTCAGAACCTGTGTCAACGGCACATCGGACAGCATCCGACCATCCTCGCGCAGAAACGCAGTGGCAAAATTCAACCCGACCATCCCGTCGCTTTCCGCGATGGTGCGAAGTTGGTCATCGGTCAGATTCCGCGCGTGCGGACAGATGGCATGGGCATTCGAATGCGTGGCGACCAAAGGCGCATCCGAATACCGCGCTACATCCCAGAAACCATTTTCATTGAGATGCGACAAATCCAGCATGATCCCCAGCGCGTTGCAACGCTGCACAAGCCGCAGTCCATGATCTGTCAATCCAGGGCCAGTATCCGGCCCCGATGGATATCTAAACGGCACACCATGGCCGAAAATGTTGGGTCGGCTCCACACTGGCCCAAGCGATCGCAACCCCGCTGCATGAAACACGTCAAGCGAATGCAGATCGGCATCAATCGCCTCGGCGCCCTCAATGTGAAAAATGGCCGCCATCTGGCCTTGTGCCAAGCTGTTCCGGATATCCGAAACCGATCGAACCACTTTCAACGCCCCCAAACGTTCCAGTTCCAGCAGGATCGCAATCTGCCCCAGCGCTGAGGGCAGAGCATCTTCAGCGTCAATATGATTGGGAAGCGGCAGATCATAGCTGGGCTGGACCATTTCTTCCATTTTTGCATCGGCATCGATAGGCGAAGGCACCCAAACGGCAAAGAAGCCTCCGCCAAATCCACCGGCCTTGGATTTAACAGAGTCAATCGCACCTTCGAGCCCGGTCAGGAAACGGCCCGCTTCGGGCAGACCACCTGACGAGGCCAGTTTTGACAGAACATCATTGTGCCCATCAATGATAAGAGGGGAGGTGCTCAAACTCACTTTACCCAGGTTAGTGTCATTTCGACACACGCTAACAGACGTAATCATCATAATTGTAAAAAATCTTGATGAGTTTTACTCATAGAGCTAGTCGGAATCATGCGGGTGCCCAGCAATGAAGAAACCTCGCAACTGGCATTCTTTGCCGGAATACCAGGCGCTCCGTGCGCTCATGCAGTCTGGAACAACAGCAGCCGCCGCACGACAGCTCGGCTTGTCTCAGTCTGCGGTCAGTCGCTCGGTCAGCAGCCTAGAGGATCGGTTGGGTAGAACACTGTTCGAACGGGATGCAGGCAGATTGCGACCGACGCAAGAAGCCGTAAGGCTGAATATGCGATTGGATCCTTTGTTCGAGGCTTTGGACAGGATCGATGGCCCGGGCGAAACAGTGCAAGAAACACTGCGTCTCGTTGCACCACCCAGCTACGCTCATCGATACATCGTTTCCCTCATCGCCAGTTTCATTCGCGGGAATCCCGGTTTTTTCGTAAACCTTGAGGTGACAACATCAGATATGGTCACGCTAGGCGTGCTTGAGAATCGATTTGATCTTGCCGTGACCGGGATTGAACAAAGCCGCGCTGGCATCAAACTTATTCCATTTCGCGAGTCACCAGCCGTTTGCGTCATGCGCCCTGAACATCCTCTGTCTGAACGCACCGTTCTGACGCCTTCAGACCTGCATGAGCAAGAGTTGATCGCACTGACATATCGACACGGGCGGCGCGGGCAGCTGGACCGGTTGCTTCAACAGGTGCGGGCCAAACCGAGGATCGTTGCCGAAGTTTCAACCTCATTTGCCGCTGCCGACATGGCGCGCGAAGGATTGGGGCTGTCTGTTATCAATCCCTTTCCCGTCTACCATTACCGATCTCCCGATCTGGCATTTGTCCGATTTGAATCTCCAATGCGGTACCGGGGCCATTTTGTGGTCTCGGATCAAAAACCGGTTCCAAGGATCGCACGGGCATTCATGCGGCATCTGCGATTGAACACCCCTCCGGACCCTTTTTCTGACCCGAGATAATGAAATCTTTCCAAGGTTCTTCACTGGCAACACGCCATGTGACCACCCAACAGGGAAGATTTTGAAGGAGGTGTTCGAGGTACGGACCTGTCATGGCTACGTGCACAGTTTGGTATGAGTAAAGTCCGCAAACATGGCTTTATTTATCCTTATGTATCTCAGGCCGTATCACCCGGCATGCGGTTCGTTTTTTTGGCTCTTAAGTTTCTCTACCCGCAACCCGCCTGTGATTTCCCTACGTTTCGTAGCGAAGCTGGCGTATCATTATCTCGCTCAAGTCTTAGGAAGGAATACCTAAATGGCGGATTGTGTGAAACTGCGCCCCGGCGAAACCTATTCCGGGAAACAGGGGTTCGATTACTTCGAAGGCATCGCCAGACAGACGGTAGGAAGCCAAGCTATCTGCATGCATCTGCTTACGGTCCCGCCCGGAGGGCGCGCCAGGGCGCATAAACATGAGACACATGAAACCGCGATTTATGTGATTTCCGGGTCTGCGAAGATGCATTGGGGCGACAGGCTGGAACACGTTATGGAAACGCAAGCAGGAGACCTGATCTATATACCGGCAAACACTCCGCACCTTCCGTTCAACGATGGGAATGAACCCGCAGTTGCAGTTATCGCACGCACGGACCCAAACGAACAGGAAAGCGTTGTTCTGATGCCTGAACTTGAGGACCTTGTACTGAGGTGACGCAAAATACTGTTGGGGACCAGCTGCGCAGTTTTCTAACCCCTATTGCTTCCACGGTGCTTCCCGCGCCAAAGTTCCAATGCAAAACGCCCCGCGGGTTGCGAGGCTAAGTGTTTGATATTCGGCCTAGAAGAATGGTTGCGGGAGGGCACAACCACCGTTGCCGAACGCAATTGAGATGTCAGATTTGAAGCGCCAAGCGGACTTGATAGTTTCTACGACTAGACTTCCGCTGAGCGGAGAGGGTGTGTGGAAACTTGGTTGATCTCGGAGCGTCCAATCGGTTTTGACTTTTGTGTCCTTTTTGGCTTGGGATCATCATTTTGATGGACAGGATGGATTGTGAGGTCGGCGGAAGCCATCTGAGACGGATAGGGCCATTTGGGCGCAAATTTCAGGGCAAACGAGGGCTCTTACGCGTTCATAGCTGCGATGATCGCTGGTACGCCCATGATCTTCAGCACGCGGGTCATGTTGTAGGCGAGTACGTGCAGCGCCATCTCGGTGGCGACATTTTTCAACCTGCGCATCGTGAAGTGCGTCGCGCCCATCCATGATTTGATCGTGCCGTAGGGATGCTCGACGGTCATGCTGCGGACGGCCAGTTGGGCTGGGTCTGCGTCCAACCTTTCTTGTACTCGCTCAAGCACATCCTCTTTCTCCCATCGACGCACGCGCCGTTCCTTGCTGGCCGTGCATTTGTCCTTGATGACGCAATCGGCGCAGGCCCCAGACCAATACGCTCTGATGGCCTTGCCGTCTTGCTGGCCGGTAAATCTGTAGGTCAGTTGCTTGCCTGCCGGGCAGACATAGACATCCTTGCCGCTGTCATATGCGAAGTCAGCCTTGTCAAACTGACCGCGTGCAGCGGCGTTTGATGTCATGGGTTTGGGAACGACAACCCAGATACCAGCCTCTTCGCTGGCGACAATCTCCTCGCTCTTGTAGTAACCTTTATCCGCGATTGCTGTGAGCTGATCTGTCGTCATGACATCATTTGCTGCCGCGGCCATCATCGACAAGGCATCCCGGTCGAACCCAAGCATTGTTACTTCATGCGCAACGATCAGGTGGTGATTGGCTTCGACGGCCGTTTGAACATTGTAGCCGACAATGCGGGGCATCCGGGCCGTTGTTGCCATGGATCGGGCATCAGGATCACTAAGTGAGACTTGGGTTTCGCCGGTCTCATCCATGCGCTGCCCGATTGATCTGTAGCGCACCGCCTCCTTTTGCAGATGCTCTAACTTTCTCAAAGTGCGTTCCATGCGGGCCTCTGGCAGCACCGTGCCGGTCTGTTCAAACACTTCGTCGGCGCGATCCAACTCACCCAAATAGCGCTCGATTGCCTTGTCAATCTCACCAACTTCTGGCGCAGCTTACCGCGCGTGTAATTCTTGGCCTTGGAGTTCAGCGCCTTGAACCGGCTACCGTCAATGGCAACCACATCCCCATCGAGCAGGTTCATGTTGCGGCATAGCGCGACAAACTGCTGGCACACCTTGCGGATCGCGGGGCCGTTGTTTTTCCGAAAGTCGGCAATCGTCTTGAAGTCCGGCTTCAACCGACCCGTCAGCCAGACAAGTTCCAGATTGCGACCGCACTAGCGCTCCAGACGACGCGATGACTGGATCTGGTTCAAATACCCGTAAAGATAAATCCGAAGTAACAAGCCAGGATGATAGCCAGGCCGTCCAGTTGCCGCTGTCATCGCATTGAATCCCAGCACCGCAAGATCAAGCAGGTCTGCAAAGGCATCAATGGCACGGACAGGACTGTTCTCATCAACATAATCGTCCAGACATTCGGGCAGCAACATCGCCTGCTGCCGGTCCAGACCCTCGATAAATTGCGTCATCAACAACCTCCGTACCGAATACGGAAATTATACCATCAGTCCGGTCAAAATAGGGGAGTTTTCACACACCCTCCGGACTAAGCTACCGTTGCCCTTTCGGGTGTTTGCTGACGCAGCATTTGCTCGCAGGTGCGGCACACGGTTTGTAGCATCGCAGAGGGTTTTTCGTTTTCGGTCACTCATCGGTGTGAAATTCAGCTAAATCTATACTACCCTTTCGCTGCGCTCGGTTTCGGCAATCAAGGAGCGGACTTTGCGGCCATCCGCATTTTTAGTCCGGAGGACAGCAGTCAGCCCAAAGCAGACACGATCAGCATGGCGCTTCGCCCGACCAGTATTCGAAGGTCGGGCGGAAACCGGCCATTCGCTGCGTGCGTGAGCCTGTCAGGTCGAATATTCGAACGCAGACATTCAAGTAGCCTTGAGACCGGATTTCAATCTGCGCGACTGAATGACGCCGGAGCGTTAATATATAGATAGTGTCAAGAGTTTTCCGGAATGTGGTTAAGGTCTCGTGCCCAGCTCTTCATTGTCTGGTCGAGTAGATGTTTATTTTGATGATTTTATCGTTTCCTGGCCAATATGTTCGAAAATATGCCACTAACGTTCGCCGCGTCGGTAGGGTGCCATCAACGCCGCTGGGACTTCGGCTCTGCGGGCGACAAGGACCAGCGCAACGATCGAAAGTACATACGGTGCCATGAGGAACAACTGATATGGCACACCCTCAACCGTTGTCTGCAATCGCAGTTGGTAGGCATCGAAGAAAGCGAACAACATCGCGCCAATCAAAGCCTTACCGGGCCGCCAGCCAGCGAAGACTACCAATGCGATGCAGATCCAACCGCGCCCCTGCACCATGCCCGGGAAAAAGCTGTTGAACGCCGTTGTAGTCAGGAAGGCCCCGCCGACGGCCATCAAAGCTGACCCGACAACAACTGCGCCGATACGGATACGGATCGGGTTCAACCCCTGCGCCTCAACCGCATGAGGGTTCTCTCCGGTCATACGAATGGCCAATCCCAAAGGCGTACGGGCAAGAACATAGGCCATCACAGCCACTGCAGTGAGCGCCAGATAGGTCGGCAAAGCTTGGTTAAAAAGGATCGGTCCCAAAACGGGAATATCTGACAGGACCGGAAAATCGAGCGGCTTAAAAGCCTCGATCGTAGGAGGCAGATCTCCCACCTCAACAAGTAACCTGTACAGGTAATAGGCTAAAGCGGATGCAAACAGCGTTATGCCCAGCCCTGAGACGTGTTGCGAAAGCCCAAGTGGAACTGTCAGCATAGCATGAAGCAATCCCATCACCGCGCCGCAAAACGCTGCAAAAATGAGGCCTGCAAGCAATGGCGCGCCCATGTAGACGACAAGCCAACCGCTCATCGCCCCCATGGTCATGATCCCCTCGATTCCCAGATTGAGCACGCCCGAACGTTCGCAAAGCAACGCACCAAGAACACCAAATATGAGCGGTGTCGCAATACGCAGCACGGAAGCCCAAAGACTGGTATTCAGCAGCAGATCAATTGCATCGCTCATCGGCGCACCCGGTAGGTTGTGAAAAGAAGGGCCACGATCATGGTGAGCAGGCACAGCGCCACGATCACATCGGCAATGAAACTGGGTACACCCGTCGCACGGCTCATGGCGTCGGCCCCGACAAAGACTGTGGCGACGAATACAGCGGCAGCGACCACTCCGGCCGGATGCAAAGCGGCGAGCATGGCGACGACAATGCCTGCATAACCAAATCCTGGGCTCATAGTGGTGGTGACCCCCGCAGTGACCCCCAAGACTTCGACAGACCCGGCAAGCCCTGCCAGCGCGCCCGAAAGCAAGGCAACACCCATGATCGTTCGGGGCAGAGAAATTCCGGCAAAGGCAGCGGCACTGGCATTTAAGCCTGCGGCGCGTGTTTCAGCGCCAACAACAGTACGCGCAAGAATCAGCCAAACAGCACTTGCCGCTGCGATAGCAACAAGCAGCCCGATATGGAGACGTGTACGGGGGATCAGATCCGGAAGGCGGTAATCCCCGTCTACGGGCACCGAAGAGGGCCACCCAAAGGCCAGCGGATCGCGCATAGGGCCCTCAATCATGAGGCCAACAAAAAGGATCACGATGAAGTTGAGCAGCAGGGTTGTCACCACCTCATCCACGCCGAAACGTAAGCGTAAAAAGGCAGGTCCTGCCAAAAGGGCCGCGCCTGCCGCCATGCCCGCCAACATCAAGATCGGAATACCTATCCACCCTGGAACCCCGAGTGAATGACCGATCCAAGCCGTGATTAGCGCCCCAACAAAGAACTGTCCCTCGCCCCCGATGTTCCAAAGCCGCGCTCGGAAGGCGACAGCTGCGGCAAGCCCCGTAAAGATAAGCGGAGTGGCGCGGGTCAACATCTCGGCGATGGAAAGGCGCGAGCCGAACGCGCCATTCACCATTTCGCCATAAGCCGTTAGCGGATTTACGTCAGCAGCAGCGATGAGACCGGCGGCCAAAAGCAATGCAGCAAAGATCGCGGCCAGTGGTGCAATGATCGCAAGATGCAGCGGCACATGTGAGCGTCGTTCAAGCCGCATCATCATTTTCCTTCCAGACACCTGCCATCATCAGGCCAAGGCGTTGTGGGTCGGCTTCATCAGTCGATATCGATTCTGACAAGCGACCATTTACGATGGCCTGTATTCGGTCTGACAGGGCTACAGCTTCTTCCAATTCTTCTGAGATGAGCAGGATTGCGGCACCTTCGGCCCGTGCTGCCAAAAGCTCGGCATGAACTGAAGCAATTGCACCTTCATCAAGACCACGCGTTGGCTGGTTTGCGAGCACAAAACGCGGCCCATTGGTCAGAACCCGGCCAAGGATCAGCTTTTGCATATTGCCGCCGGACAGCAGCCTTGTTCGCGTGTCGGGGCTGGCGCCGCGGATATCAAAACGTTCTATCAGCCCCGCAGTGTATTCCCGGGCGGCGCGTTGTCGAACAAAGCCGCGGTGCGAAAATCTCGGTGTGCGCAAGCGCTCAAGCACCGCGTTTTCCCACAAACTCAATTCGCCCACAACGCCTTCTGCGTGCCGGTCTTCAGGCACCCTGCCTGCGCCCGCGCGGATCATGCCGCGCGGACCCAGATGGCTGATATCTTCGTTCAAGAGTGTTAACTGACCCGCACTTGGGTGTGCCAATCCTGACAGCAGCGCACCGAGGGAGGACTGACCATTGCCTGAAACGCCGACGATACCAAGGATTTCACCGGCATGGACATCGAAAGACACATCATCCAGCCGCAAATCACCGTCTTCTTCCACGCTCACGTCCTTTGCGATCAGGACTGGCGCTCCAATCTCATGGTCTTGACGTACGGGACGCTCAACCTTGCGGCCAACCATCAGTTCCGCCAACTCTTCTGGTGTGGTTTCGGGTGTTTTGCGTTCCGCGACCATCCTGCCGCCACGAAGCACCGCCACACGGTCAGAGGCTGCCATGACCTCATGCAGCTTGTGGCTGATGAAAATAAGCGAGAGGCCCTCTTTTGTCATATCACGCAGCGTTTCGAACAGGCGCATCGCCTCGGGCCGGGCCAGAACGGCAGTCGGTTCATCCAAAATCAAAATACGTGCGTCGCGATAGAGTGCTTTCAGAATCTCGACCCGTTGACGTTCACCAACGGAAAGCGTCCGAACCTTGGCCTCGGGGTTCACAGGCAAGCCGAACCGCTCAGAGATCTGCAACAGCTTTTTGCGCGCCTCGCCACGAGCGGAACGCGCGCGCGTCAAGGGTTCGGAACCAAGCATGACGTTTTCCAGAACCGTGAGGTTGCCCGCAAGCGTGAAGTGCTGGTGTACCATCCCCACACCCACCTCGATCGCTGCACGCGGCAGGCCTGGGGGCAGCTCTTTTCCAAACACCCTGACCGAGCCTTTATCGGCTGCGTAATGGCCGAACAGGATATTCATCAGCGTCGTCTTACCCGCACCATTTTCGCCCAACAGAGCAAGAATTTCCCCGTCTTCTAGTGTCAGGGTCACATCGTCATTTGCGGCAAGCGTTCCGAAACGCTTGGTAATGTCGTTTAGTTCCAGAACCTTGGTCATGCGGGCAGGCCTGCGATTGGGTGCGGAAAAGTGATTGCGGGCGCGCGGTCTTCGACAAGTGCGCCAAGTTTCAGCAGCGCAAAATCCGAGCCAGGGGGACCAATCAGTTGAACGCCGAGTGGAAGACCATTTGCCATGCCAAAAGGCAGCGCCAAAGCTGGCAAGCCCGCTACATTTGCAAGTGCGGCGTTCGGGGCAAAAGCCTCGAGCCGCGCCATGTGATCGTCTGGGGAGGTGCCGGACAGATCCAAAGTGCCTACAACGGGCGGTGCAGACGAGAGGATCGGCATCAGGACGGCATCGGCAGACTTAAAAAGCTTGCGAGATCGATTTGTCAGACGTGCGAGCTGTCGTGAGGCCGCAAAAAGCGCTGTGGCCGGTGTCGCACGGCCCTCGGCAGCCATGGTCGCGGCAAGCGGTGGAATCTTATCATCAGAGATCCTGAGCGCAGTCAGCCACTCGGCCAAGGAAACAGCAAGTATGGTTCGGGCGATTGCGTGAGCCTCATCCCCCAATCGGTCGGGGGCACGAATATCGCACACCTCACAGCCTGCATCGCGCAGCGCGTCGGCAGCACTTTTCGCGGCCTTGCACTGGTCGGCACCGCAACGCTCCGGCAATGCCAATGCGACGCGGGGGCGTTCTGGCAGATTTACCGGGGCCATGGGCTGGGCTACCGCGTCAAAGGCGGTCTTCACATCGCGGACCGACCGCGAAAGGATCAGTTCAGACGCTATGCCCATCAGGTGATTGGCAAAATCAGGGCCTCCGGGCACCGCGCCACGAGAAGGCTTGAGCCCGGTCAAGCCACAACACGCAGCGGGAACCCTGATGGACCCGGCTGCATCCGTGGCATGAGCAATTGCAACAATACCAGCTGCAACCGCGGCTGCGGCGCCACCGGATGAACCACCGGGTGTCAACGCAGGGTTCCATGGATTGCGGGTCGCCGCCATGCCATCGGGTTCGCATGTCAGGGAAAGGCCAAAGGGAGGTGTTGCGGTCAAGCCGAAAGGGATCAGGCCGGTTCGGCGAAGACTTTGCAGCAGGTGGCTGTCACTATCGGGTTTACGACATTGCGCACGGATCTCCGCGGATCCTGCCGCCGCAGGCAGCCCTTTTGCGAAACTGCCGAGGTCTTTCACCAAAAACGGAACCCCATGAAATGGCCCGCGCTGGTCTGGTGGCAAAGCGTCTGCAACCTTTGCCCCATCGCGGGCCATATCTTCGTCCAGATATACCACGGCCCCCAAATCTGCCCGTGCGTGGCAGGCGGCAAGGCTGGACTCCATCAGTTGGCAGGCAGAGATCTGCCCTGCCGTGATGGCAGCTGCAAGAGCTGTGGCATCGGTCACGTCAAAGCCCTCGGGATCAGGAGGGCTCGCTTTCGTCAATCGGAACGTCCCATTCACCGGATTGAATAGCGGCCTGTTTGGCCTCCATCCCCGGGATGGCGTCGGCAGGCACTTCATCGGCGACATAAATCAGCTCATTGCCGCCATGGGCCATAAAGGAATATTCCGTGTAGTTACGACCTGTTGGATTACCGGCCTGAACATCCGCCACGATGGCCTCGATTGTGGGACCGTAATTCCAGATTGCATTGGCAAAAACCGTGCCCGGGTATCGCGGGGTATAATCGATAAGCGAACCGATCGCCTTCACACCTCGCGCTTGGGCCGCATCCGCAGTGCCAATGCGCTCACCAAACAGAATGTCTGCACCCGCATCAATCTGGGCAATCGCAGCCTCTTGTGCGCGGGCCGGATCGAACCATGCACCGATAAAGCCGTTGACGAAGGTGGCGTCTGGGTTCACTTCGCTTACGCCCATGCGGAAAGCATTGATCAAAAGGTTCACCTCGGGGATCGGATAACCCCCGACCGAACCATAGACATTGCTTTCGGACATATGACCCGCGAGCATACCAGCCAGATAGGCTGCCTCGTGGTTGCGTGTGCCAAAGACACCGAAGTTGTCACCTTCTGGCCCACCGGAAGACCCCATCAGAAACGCGGTGTCGGGGTAGTCACCCGCCACTTCGCGTGCTTCACGCTCCACAGCATAAGATTCACCCCAGATGATTTGCGCACCTCCCTCGGCATACTCGCGCATCGCGCGGGGATAGTCGGTCGGCGCTACTCCTTCTGAAAACTCATACTCTATCAGGCCAGCGTCGGCGGCTTCCTGCATCGCCAGGTGAATGCGGCTGTTCCATGCATTTTCAACCGGAGACATGTGCACTCCGGCGACGCGGATCGCAGATTGCGCGTTCACGCGATGGATATAAGCCGGCAGGGCCAGCGTGGCCGCAGCGCCGACCATCAGTTGACGGCGGGTTGTGGTGAGTTTCATTGGTAGATCCTCTTCTGTTGGTGGCAATTCTTCTTGTTAATGAACTTCCTAAGTATTGGGCCTGGGCGCGTAATCTGCGGGATCCAGGGTCGTGGGACGGCCAGGCAAAGAAAGCGCGGCCATTCGTGGTTCTGTGCGGGCCAGCACCTTTCCGTTTTTGATAACGGCAAGCCGGGTGGCTTTCATGCGAACTGCTTCAATCGGGTCCTGCGCTTGCAGCACTACCATATTGGCAGGGCCGCCTTCGCGGATCGTCGGGTCGGGCAAGCCCATTGCTTTGGCACCATTCTGAGTAACGGACGTAAACGCCCACTCCATCGCCTCGCGGGATGTCATCGGCACGGCATGCACGCCCATATGAGCCACTTCCAACATGTCGGCGGAGCCAAGCGAATACCACGGGTCCATCGTGCAATCCTGCCCGAAGGCGACATTTACACCCGCCGCGCGCAGCTCTGGCACTCGGGTCAGCCCCCTACGACGCGGATAGGTATCCGAGCGACCTTGCAGCGTTATATTGATGAGTGGGTTGGGCACCACGTTCATACCGCTTTCTGCGATCAGAGGTATGAGCTTCGATGCATAGTAGTTGTCATACGAGTGCATCGCGGTGACATGACTTGCCGTCACCCGCCCGCCAAGCCCAAGGCGCGTGGTCTCATAGGCTAAGGTTTCCACGTGGCGCGACATTGGATCGTCGCTTTCATCGCAATGCAAATCCAGCATCAGGCCTCGGTCCACCGCTATCTCGGCCAGTCTCCTGACCGACCGGGCACCTTCCGACATCGTACGCTCAAAATGAGGGATACCGCCCACTACATCGACACCCATATCAAGGGCTTGGATCAAGTTTTTTTCTGCATTCTCTGCGCGGTAAAGGCCATCTTGCGGGAATGCTACCAGTTGCACATCAATATAGGGAGCGACCTGCTTGCGGACCTCCAACAGCGCTTCAACGCCAACCAAAGGTGTGGATGAAACATCCACATGCGAACGGATGGCCAGCAATCCCTGCGATACGGCAAGGTCGCAATATCGCATGGCGCGCTCAATTACTGCTTCGGGTGTCAGCAGAGGCTTTAGCTCACCCCAAAGCGCGATGCCTTCCAATAGTGTGCCCGAGGCATTCATGCGAGGCGTTCCAAGGCTCAGGGTCGCATCCATATGGAAGTGCGGGTCGGTAAACGGGGGCGAAACCAATCGCCCAGCCGCATCAATGTCCTCGCCTGCCTCGGCCTTGATCTTGGGGGCAATTTCTGCGACGCGGTCACCCTTGATCGCAATATCCATCGGCCCTCGGCCATCCGGCAGTTGGGCTTGTCTAATGATGATGTCGAGCATTCATCTTCCCCCAAATTTGACCACAAGGTAAAAGTATTCTGATAAAATGCTACATTTTTTTGCTGTGTTTCAGGAACCAGCGCTTCGGATAGTCTGACGCAATTCGAATGCCTGCAAGGCGGAATGCGAACGCAGCAATTCGCCGTATCGATGGATGGCGGCTGTGGGCCGCTCACAAAATGTCTAACGTCAGCGCCAATGGGACAGTTTAGGGTGATTTGATAAGAGAGGGTTTCTGGCTCATCGTAACTGCCAAGGAGTGGAGATGAGAAAGAAACCCGGAACTGTTGATTTCCGCTGAGAAGTGACCCGGTATTTTCACCGAGATTTGACCCACCTTTGTTTATGTCTCAGCGTTTATGTTGTGGTCAATGTTGGCGTTTCCTTTCTCGTTTTCCTTGCTTCAGAACTTGCCTTGAAGCGGTAG